>JAGWVP010000577.1 GCA_018970825.1 bacterium
CTCGCGCTGCGTCTTCGCGCTGCTCGGTTCGGGCACCGGGCCTGCGGCCCAGGCTTACGTCGCGGACCGCACGAGCCATCGCGACCGGACGGCCGGGGTGGCGCTCGTCGGGGCCGCGATGGGCCTCGGCGAGACGATCGGGCCGGCGGTCGGAGCGGTGCTCGCGGCGCTCGCGATCGTGGCACCGATCTATCTCTCCGCGCTGCTCGCGGTCGCGAGCGCGGCGACGATCTGGCGCTTCCTGCCCGAAGGGGCCCACCACGAGACGCGCCGCGCACCGTCGCGCCGCATGCGGGTCTTCGACCGGCGCGTGCTCCCCTTCCTGCTGGTCGGCACCGCGCTCCAGGCGGCGCGCGGGACGACCGTGGTGACCCTCGCGTTCTACCTGCAGGATGCCCTCGGCCTCGACTCCGAGCGGACCGTCCGGATCGCGGGCCTCGGGCTCGTCGTGCTCGCGGCGGCAGGGCTGGTCGCCCAGCTCGGCATCGTCCAGCGACTGCGGCCGTCGTCGCGCTCGCTCCTGCGCTCGGGCACGGCGCTCACCGCGGCGTCGTTCCTGCTGCTCTCCTGGGGCGGCGGGCTTCCTGCCTACCTGGTCGCGCTCGCGGGCCTCGGGCTCGGTCTCGGGCTCGTGCGACCGGGCACCTCGGCCGCGGCCTCGCTCTCGGTCGAGGCGAGCGAGCAGGGGGCGGCCGCGGGAATCGTGGGGGGCGTCTCGGTGTTCGGCAACATCGTCGGCCCGATGATCGGGACGTCGCTCTACCCGTGGTCGCACCGCGCGCCGTTCCTGCTGAACGCGGCCTTCATGGCGGCGGCGTTCGTGTTCGTGCTGTCGAGCCGGCGCGTGCGACGCGTCCGCGGCTGAACCGCGGGAACCCCGCCGGGGGCGAGTGGGAATTCCCCGCCCGAGCCGAGCGGTCCTGCAGTGAGCCCCTCGCGACTCAGCCCGGGTTGCCGCCGTGCCGGATCCGGTCGAGTTTCTCCCGGTTCCGCCGCGCGGCTTCGTCGTCCGGGCGGGCGCCCAGCAACTCGTCGAAAGCCCGGCCCGCGCCTTCGAGGTCGCCGCGCTGGGCGCGGGCGATGCCGATGCAGTTGAGGGCCGCGACGTACCCGGGCTCGACCTCGCGCGCCCGGAGGCAGGCGGCTTCCGCCTCCGCGGTCCGCCCGAGCGAGAGGTAGGTCGCACCCAGCTTGTCGAAGGCGTAGCCGCAGGGCTCCTTCGCGACGGCGTCGCTCCACAGGGTCAGGCCGTCGCGCCACGCGTCGGTGCGCGCGCGCGCGGCGAGGCCGAGGACGAGGAGGGCCGTGCCGGCCGCGGCGAGTCCCGCGCGGCCCCTCGCCGAGCGGACCAGGGTCGCGTCGGGTGCGAACCCGAACGCCGCCGCGGCGACGAACGGTGCCGCTCCGATCATCGGAAAGTAGAGGTATCGATCGTTCATGAGCGTCACGATCGGGACGACCTGCGACACCGGGAGGAGACCGGCGAAGAAGGTCGCGTACCAGAAGAAGAGGTCGCGGCGTCGACGCAGCAGCGCGACGCCGATCGCCGCGAGCGCCGCCGCGAGGGCTGCCGAGGCGAGGACGGCTCCGTCGGGCCCGGTGCGGATCGCCGGCGCGTACCAGGCGGAGAGACCCGCCGGCCACGCGAGCAGTCCGAGGTAGCGCGCGAGCACCGGCAGCATGGTCGCGACGGTCGCGACGGGCCCTCCGCCGTGGAAGGTCGCGACGCGCCCTCCCGCGTGGCCCGGTCCCTGGCTCGCGAGAGCGACCGCGGCGCACGCGGCCGCCGCGAACGCGAACGGGACCAGGCGGCGGAGCCGCAGCCGCCACGACTCGGCGCGCCCGAAGCAGAAGTCGAGCAGCAGGAGCAGGATCGGCACCACGACGGCGACGGACTTCGAGGCGAGCGCCAGGACGAAGGCGAGGAGGGCCGCGGACGCCTCGCGCCGCCCCCCGTCGGCGGCACGCGACCGCGACAGCCACGCGTGGAGCGCCGCCAGCGCGAACGTCGCCGCGAGCAGGGTCTTGCGCTGGGACACCCATGCGACCGACTCGACCTGCACCGGGTGGACGAGGAAGAGGGCGGCCGCGACGGCGGGCCAGATGCGTCGCCCCGAGAGGCGGCGTGCGAGCGCGTAGACCAGCACGCCGTTCGCGGCGTGGAGCAGCAGGTTCGTCCGCAGGAAGGCCCGGGCGGACAGCCCGAAGGCCGCGTGGTCGGCCATGTACGAGAGCATCTGGACCGGCGCCCAGTTGCCCGCGTGAAAGCCCAGCAGGGCCGCGCGCAGGTTCTCGCGGCCGAAACCGCGGACGGCGGGGTTCGCCGTCACGTAGAGGGCGTCGTCCCAGGTGTCGACGAAGCCGTGGTCGAGGCAGCCGCCGAAGACGGCGAA
>JAGWVP010000578.1 GCA_018970825.1 bacterium
GCGGCACGTCCCACGCCGGAAAGACGTGGACCCGCTTGCCGAGCGCGTCGCTCCCGGACTCCTCGCCGAGGAAGAAACGCAGGTCGCGCGCGAGTTCCTCGGCCCGCGACCCCTCGTCGACGACGAAGACGAGCGGCGAGGGACGCTCGCGCACGAGTGCCGCCGCGAAGGCGGCGCGCGCCGGGCCGCGGAGCCCCGCGACGACCAACCGCGTCGCGGGTCCGGCGCCGAGCCTCGACGCGGCGGTGCGCGCGGCTTCGTCGAGCCCGGAGGAGACCTCGGGGGCCGTGGTGGGGTTGGGCTCGGACATGACGACGGGTCGCGGACACGCCGCCACGGGGGCGCAGCGCCGGGGGGCGCCGTCGGCGCGTCGTCCCGCGGACGCTAGCGGACGCGACCCGCGGTCGCGAGCCGCGCGCGAACCGCGGGGCGCGCGCGACGTCGCACCCGCTCTCCCGCACGGCCCGGGTCGCGGCGTCGCGGCACCCGGGCTCGCGGCGTCGCACGCGCGGGGGGCGACCGCGTGCTAACGATCGAGCCGATGTCGGGGGCGAAGGAGGAGCCGCGCGACCTGCTCGCCGAGCGGATTCGACGACTCGAAGCGCGCATCGGGGAACTCGGCGACGCGATCGACCGCACCCGCACGCAAGTCGAGCGCGCGACCGGCCACCTCGACACGCTGGTCGACCTGGTCGGGAGGCTCGGCCGGGTCGTCGACGTGCAGGGCAGTGCGCTGCACGTCGAGGAGGACCGGCTCGCACGCCGGGTCGACGGCGTGCAGGGTCGCGTCGAGTCGCTCGCCGACGGGCTCGCCGACGCCGTGTCGCGGCTCGAGACCGCGATCCGGGCGCTCGAACCGGCCGAGCGCCCGCGCGGGTCCTGACTAGAGCGAGCCCATCACCGGGATCGTCACCTTCGGCTGGCGCTTGCTGGTCGTCGTGACGACGATCCGGTCGTTGAAGAGGCCGGTCAGCCCGTTGCGACGCGGGGTGACCACGATCTTCACGCCCCGCCCGGAGCCGCCGAGCGGCGCCTGGTGCAGCTCGAGCTGTCCGTACTGGCTCTTCACGCCGGTCACCGACGCGGCCGGATCGAGCATCTCGACCTCGACGCTGCCGGAGAGGGGCGTCCCGGGCCGGCCGAGCACGACGCGGTCGGGCGTCACCTTCACGTCGCTCGCGACCTGGCCCTGGAAGCGTAGTTCGACCTCGGGCCGCCCGCCCTCGTTCGTGCGGATGCGCACCGCCTTCGACTGCGGGCCCGAGAGCCCGTGGGTGTCGAGCGCGACCTCGAGGATGCCCGCGTGGCCCGGCCAGATCGTCTTGTCGACCGGCTTCACGTAGGTGCAGCCGCAGCCGGGCGTGATCTTCACCAGGTCGAGCGGGTGCTGGCCGTCGTTGCGGATGACGTACTGGTGGCGGACGATCGTCCCCGGCTCGACCGTGCCGAAGTCGAAGACCGGCTGGTCGACGACCGCCGTCGAGGTCGGGCGGTCGCCGGAGTAGTTGCCGTTGGGCGGCGGCCCCGGGGGGGCGCACGCGAGGATCGACGTCGCGACGAGCGCCGCGACGAGCGGCCGGCACGTCTCGCCGTGGGCGGCGAGCCGCGACGCCGGGGCGCTCACGACGCCCTCGCCGGCGCGGGCGAGCGCGCGAGCCAGGCTTCGAGGAAGCGCGTGTCGACCTCCCCCGAGACGACGTCGGGGTCCTCGAGCAGGGACCGGTGCATCGCGAGGTTCGTCGAGACGCCCTCGACCCGCGTCTCGGCGAGCGCCGAGCGCATGCGTGCGAGCGCCTCGCCGCGATCCGCGCCGTGCGCGACGACCTTGAACAGCAGCGGGTCGTAGTGCGGCGGCACCGCGCTGCCCGCGACCACGCCCGAGTCGACGCGGATCCCGGGCCCGCCGGGCAGCCGCAGCGACCGGATCGTCCCGGGCGAAGGCCGCGCCGTCCACGGGTCCTCCGCGTTCACGCGGCACTCGATCGCGTGGCCCCGCCACGACACGTGGCGCTGCCGGTGCTCGAGCGGGCGACCCGCCGCGGCGAGCAGCCCCTCCTTCACGACGTCGATCCCCGTCAGCATCTCGGTGACCGGATGTTCCACCTGCACTCGCGTGTTCATCTCGATGAACCAGTGTCTCCCGTCGGGGTCGAGCAGGAACTCGACCGTGCCCACGTTCGTGTATCCGACCGCCGTCGCGACGCGCACGGCCGCAGCGCCCAGGCGGGCCCGCAGCCGGCGGTCGACCGCCGGCGACGGCGACTCCTCGACGACCTTCTGGTAGCGGCGCTGCAGCGAGCACTCGCGCTCGCCGAGGTGGATCGCGTTGCGCGCGCGATCCGCGATCACCTGTACCTCGACGTGGCGAGCGCGCGGCAGCAGCTTC
>JAGWVP010000579.1 GCA_018970825.1 bacterium
TTTCGCGGCGACGGCGGAACCCGCCGCCGGGCTCGCGACCGGCGTCACCGCGGCCATGCTCGCGGCCGTGGTCGCGGGGGCGGACTTCGAGAAGTCGTTGCCGAGGGAACCGAGCTCGGCCTCGAGGGCCCGGCGCATCGTCACGAAATCCACGAAGTCGCTGTCGCGCAGGAGGTCGTAGGCCGTCCAGAACAGGTCGGCGCAGGTCTCGACGGGCAGTCGGCCGGTGTTGGCGCCGAGGCCCGGAAGGGCGAGGGTGACGATGCTCCCGGGCACCCGGCGATTCTGCATCTCCGCGGCCTGCAGGGCGGCGGCTCCCGCGAGAGCCACGGTCAACCCATCCGACACGGTCTCGGCCGCGGAGGCGAAGCTCGGCGTGGAGATGAGAAAGCGGGGTTGCGGACAGCCCGTCTCGACGCAGGTGGCGCAGCCGACCGGGAGCTGCCCCCGAAACTGCGTCGCGATGGCTTGTTGCACCCGGGTCTGGATGGCCGGGCCAAGGTGCTGGCGGACGAGGCCATCGAGACCCTGGTCCATCGATCCCCGGGTGTTCGTGGGCGTGACCCAGGCGCTGACGGCCTGAGCGAGCATCGACCCCTGGTGGATCGAGACCTCGGGGTTGTCTTCGAAGACCTCTCGCCACGCCGCGACCATCTTCGGATTCACATCGACCAGGGAGACCTTCACCGTGAGCATCGCCGCACCTCAATCACCACGTCGCGAACGGCCCGGAGCATAGGTTCCAGACCTCGGGGTCCGCAAACGGCGCATGACGTATTCTGTCCATCGTTGACGGCCCGCGAAGAGGGGTGTTACGCGCCGCCCCGAGGGCACCGACATGGGCAAGAAGGACAAGAAGGTCCGAGGCGACGAGAAGAAGTCCGAAGCGAAGGGTGAGTCGGCGAAGGCCGCGAAGCCCGAAAAGGCCGCGAAGCCCGAAAAGGCCAACGGAAAGGGAGCCTCGTCGATCACCGAGACTACCGTTCATGGGGAGCGTCTCCGCGGCGAGTTCGAGCGTACCCGCGAGGTCGCGATGGGCGGGATCACGGGCCGCGAGTCTCCCGACGAGATTCTCCGAACGCGCTTCCCGGCCTACGTGGGGCGCCAGGAGCGCACGGGCTACGAGCTCATGGCCCGCGCCATGGACGAAGACTACGCGACCTTCCTCACGCTCTCCGGCGCGATGACCCCGGCGGGTCTCCACCAGTCGTGCCTGATCCCACTCATCGAGCGGGGGCTCATCGACTGCCTCACCACCACGGGAGCCAACCTCTACCACGACGCCCATCGGGTCATCGGTCATCGCATCCGCGAGATCGACCCCAACGCGGGTGACCTCGCGCTGCGCCTCGCAAAGATCATTCGCATCTACGACCTCGGGTTCTGGGAAGAGACCCTGCTCGAGACCGATCGGCTCTTCTCGGCGATCCTGCGGCTGCCGCAGTTCCAGAAGAAGATGACCACGCCCGAGTTGCACTACCTGCTCGGCGAGGCCATCGCGCAGATCGAAGAGGCCCTCGGCATCGACCAGCCCTCCCTCCTCGCCACCTGCTACCGCCGCGCCGTGCCCATCTTCGTGGGCGCCGTGCAAGACGGCTCGATCTTTCTCAACATCGTGAAGCTGCGGAGGCTCTTTCCCTCGGAGTTCAAGCTCGAGATCGACGTCAACGACGACGTCTACGAGATGGGCGCGATGCAGCACTACTGCCTCCGCGGACTCGACCGGCGCATGGCCGTGTGGATCCTCGGCGGCGGCGTGCCGAAGAACTACACCCTCCAGGGCGAGCCCCTCCTCGATCAGATCCTGGGCGTGCCCACCGAGGGCTTCGACATCGACGTGCAGTTCTGCGTCGATCCCGTCGACAATGGCGCGCTCTCGTCGTGTCCCGCGGGGGAGGGCCACACCTGGGGCAAGGTCTCGCCCGAGGGCGTCGGACGCTCGCAGTACGTCCACGCCGACGTGACCGCGGTGTTCCCCTGGGTGACCTACGCGCTCCTCTCGGACCCGAAGCGCAAGCGCCCGCACCGTCGCCTCTACGACCACCGCGCCGAGGCCCTCGACGCCCTCGACGCCGCCGTGGCCTCACGCCGCGAAGACCTCATCAAGACGGTGGATTTTCCCCTCGTGAAGCTCGACGACGGCGCCGTGAGCACGTCGCCGAACGCGCCCCCGAAGGGAGGCGCGAAGAAGGGCCGCGCGAAGAAGTCCGACGCGGCGAAGTAACCACCCTACGAGAGACGACGATGGCGCGCGAACAACGTCCGTGGACGGTCCTCCGTCACGACCCGATCACGAAGCACGAAGACAACCTCTGGTCCGTCGAGGGCGACATCCCCGGCATGTCGCTGCGCCGCAGGATGACCCTCGCGCGCATGGGC
>JAGWVP010000580.1 GCA_018970825.1 bacterium
ATCGGGCCGGACCTGCAGGCGAGGCTCGCAGCGCTCGTCGGACGCGGCGGTCTCGTCGAGGTGCGGGGGCTCGGCCTCCTGCTCGGGCTCGAGTTCGAGTCGGCCGAAGCGACCGTCCGCTTCGTCGAGCGCTGTCGCGAGCGCGGGCTCCTGCTCGGCTGGACGCTCCACCGCGACCGGGTCGTTCGGCTCGCCCCGCCGCTCGTGATCTCCGCGGACGAGGTCGCGACCGCGGTCGGTGCGATCACGGACGCGCTCGGCTGAACGGCCGCCGCGCGCCCGGAAGTGCCGCCGGCGCGTCGGCGGCGACCGCGCGACGGCGCGAACCGCCCGCGACCCGCCGAAGACGGCCGCCGGATCCCGGCTCAGGCTCCGGGCGGCGCCACCGCCGCCGCGGCCTCGCCCTCGCCCGCCCGTCGCAGCAGCTCGGCCTCGATGAAGCCGTCGAGGTCGCCGTCGAGGACGGCGTCGGCGTTGCCGACCTCGTGGTTCGTCCGATGGTCCTTCACCATGCGGTAGGGGTGCAGCACGTAGGAGCGGATCTGGCTGCCGAAGTTGATCTCCCGCTTCACGCCCGTGATCTGGTCCTTGCGCTCGCGCTGCTTCTCGAGCTCGAGCTCGTAGAGGCGCGAGCGCAGGATCTTCATCGCCATCGCGCGGTTCTTGTGTTGCGAGCGCTCGTTCTGGCACGCGACCACGATGCCGGTCGGGAGGTGGGTGAAGCGGACCGCGGAGTCGGTCTTGTTGACGTGCTGGCCGCCCGCACCCGAGGAGCGGTAGGTGTCGATCCGCAGGTCCTCGTCGCGGATCTCGATCTGGATGTCCTCGTCGATCTCGGGACTGACCAGGATCGCCGCGAACGAGGTCTGCCGCCGCGCGTTCGCGTCGAAGGGCGAGATGCGGACCAGGCGGTGGACGCCCGCCTCGGCCTTCAGGTAGCCGTAGGCGTTCTCGCCCTCGACCGTGAAGGTCGAGCTCTTGATGCCTGCACCTTCGCCCGGGATCTGGTCGACGAGCGTCGTCTTGTAGCCGCGCCGCTCGCACCAGCGCAGCACCATCCGCAGCAGCATCTCGGCCCAGTCCTGGGCCTCGACTCCGCCCGCACCCGGGTGGATCTCGACGATCGCGTTGGAGGCATCGTGCTCTCCGCCGAGCATGCGCTCGAGCTCGAAGCGCCCCGCCTCGGCTTCGAGCGCGGCGAGGCGCGAGTCCGCCTCCACGAGCGCGTCCTCCTCTCCGTCGGCGGCCATGTCGAGGTAGAGCGCGATCTCCTCGACGCCGTCGGTGAGCTTGCGCATGCGCCCGAGTTTGCCCTGGACGCTCGATCGCTCCCGGAGCACCGACTGCGCGCGCTCGGCGTTCTGCCAGAGGCTCTCGTCGGCGCTCAGCTGGTCGAGTTCGGCCGACCGGCGCGTGAGACCGGGGAGGTCAAAGGAACCTCCCGAGCGCGGCGACGCGCTCCTCGAGCTTTCCGAGCCTGTCCTTGCCTTCGCCGAGCAGCATCGATCGATCTCCGGGGCGGGCCCCGTGCACCCGCGATGCCCCGGGATTAGCGTTTCGCGGGGCGCTTCGCCACGCGGCGGGACGTCGCCCGCCGCGGTGCGGGAGAGGGCGTCGCCCGTGCGCGTCCCGCCCCGGACCGGGAGGCGCGCGCGCGAGGCACGGCGGCCGCGGACGCCGAGATCGTCGCCACCACCTCGCGCTGGATGCGGAACATCCGGCGCGCGTCGGAGGGAGAGCGCTCGTGGTCGTGACCGAGCAGGTGGAGGATGCCGTGGACGAGCAGCGTGCGGATCTCCTCGTCGGCGCCGTGCCCGCGCGCGGCCGCCTGGCGCAAGGCCGTCGGCACCGACACCACCACGTCGCCGAGCAGCCCTCCCGGGGAAGCCTCCCCGGGCTCCGCCTGCGGGAAGGCGAGCACGTCGGTCGGGCGATCCTTGCCGCGCCACTCGCGGTTCAGCGACCGCATCTCCTCGTCGCCGACCAGCGCGAGCGAGAGCTCGCAGGGCCCGAGGCCGAGAGCCGCGAGCGCCGCCCTCGCGTCGCGGCGGGCGGAGGCGAGGCGCGCGCCCAGTCCGCGCGAGGCGCGCGCCTCGACGACCGGGCGCGGAGCCGCGCTCAAGTCGCGCGCTCGTAGGCCGTGATGATCGCCTGCACGAGGCGGTGGCGCACCACGTCGCGCTCGGTGAACCGGACGAAGCGGATTCCCTCGATGCCGTGCAGGATCTCGGTCGCCTCGACCAGCCCGGAGGCCTTGCCCGCGGGCAGGTCGGTCTGGGTCACGTCGCCCGTGATGACCGCCTTCGAACCGAACCCGAGGCGCGTGAGGAACATCTTCATCTGCTCGCGCGTCGTGTTCTGCGC
>JAGWVP010000581.1 GCA_018970825.1 bacterium
CCGGAAGAGCAGCGTGACCCGCTTGCGCGCCTGTCCGCGCATCGCCTCGAGCGCCTCGACGGGCGGTGCCGTCACCGCACCCGCCATGCGGGCGCCGACCGCGCCCAGCGTGCGCAACGTGCGCTCCTCGTCGTCGACGATCTCGCAGCGGCCGCGCAGGAAGACGCCCTTCAGTCGGTCGTAGGTCGCTCCCTCCTCGAGGAGCAGCGAGCAGCGCGGGTCTCGCTCGAGGTTCTTCACCTTCTGTGCCTTGCGGAAGGTGGTCATCGCGATCGCCCCGTCGGGCTCGATCGCGTACCACATCGCGATCAGGTGCGGGTAGCCGTCCTCGCCGTTCGAGGCGAGGTAGATCGTCTTGCCGGCCGCGAGGAACGCCTCGCGCTCGGCGGCGTCGAGCCGGATCAGGTGACGCTTGAGTGCCATCGCGGGACCTCCGTTCGCGGCGGTCCTACACGGACCGGGGCGACGACGCCAGCGCCGTCGCGTTGTCCCCCCCGGGGACGACCCGTATGATCCGGCCATGTCCCGCGGCACCGTGCTCCGTCGCGACGTCGTCCACCGCGGCCGGGTCTTCGAGCTCGGGGTCGAGTCGGTGCGCCTGCCCGACGGGCGCGAAGTCGGGCTCGACGTGCTGCGCCACCCCGGGGCGTCCGCGATCCTTCCGCTCACCGATCGCGGCACGATCCTGATGATCCGGCAGTTCCGGCACGCGGCCGACGGCTTCCTCTGGGAGATCCCGGCCGGGACGCTCGACCCGGGCGAGTCGCCGCTCGACTGCGCGCACCGCGAGTTGGTGGAGGAGGCGCGGGTCCGGGCGGAGGAGATGCTCTCCCTCGGGGAGATCGTGCCGGTGCCCGGGTACTCGACCGAGCGCATCCACCTGTTCCTCGCGCGCGGGCTCGAAGCGGCCGACGGGAAGCTCGACGCCGACGAGCTGATCGCGGAGGTTCGGCCGGTCCCGGTCGACGAGGTCGTCGCCTGGCTGCGCGACGGATCGCTGATCGACGCGAAGTCGGCCGTCGCGGTCGCACGTGCTCGCGAGCGGGGCCTGCTTCCGGGCTTCCCCGCTTCCGGAGGTCCGGGGTGAGGAGCGGCTCGGCGGGCGGATCCCGGCGCGTCGGCCGGGCAGGGGCGCGTCGGTGAAGCGCGGGACGTGGCTCACCCTCGCGGCGTTCGCGGCGATGGTCGCGGCCGTCTGGCTTTCGATGCGGAGCGAGGAGCGCTTCGTCGTCGACAGCCCGAGGCTCGAGAGCGGCGCCGACGGCGCGCGCGTCCTGGGCTCGATCCGCAACACCGGGGCTCCCGCGAAGATCGTGAAGGTCGAGGTGACGACCGTCTCCGGCGCGGCCGGCCACACCGAGAAGGAGACGCTCGAGCTGCGCGACGTCGACTCGGGCGAGACCCGGGCGTTCGCGTCGACGCCGAAGAAGGCCGAGGTCCGCAACTTCAGCGTCTACGTGAACGAGGGACGCAATCCCTACGGCAACTGAGCGACGCGGCGCCGTGCGACGCGCCGTCGAGCGCGCGGGCGTCTCGTACGGCTGGGTCGTCGTGGGCGTCGCGTTCCTCTGCTACCTCGTCGACACCGGCATCGTCTTCTACTCGTTCGGCACGATCCTCGCGACGATCGTCGCAGCCGAGGGCTGGAGCCGGGCCGGGCTCGGCGTCGCGTACTCGGTCGCGCAGGTGATGAGCGCGGTCTACGCGCCCTGGGTCGGCAGGCTGGTCGAGCGCCGCGGGCCGCGTTTCGTGCAGCTGCTCGGCACGGTGGTTCTCGCGACGGGTCTCGGCCTGCTCGGCACCGTCCGCGGGGTGATCCAGTTCGACCTCGTGATGGGGCTCCTGGTCGCGCTCGGGGCGACGTGCCTCGGCGGGATCACGAGCAACACCGCGATCGCGTCGTGGTTCTCGACCGGCCGGGGCCGTGCGCTCGGGATCGCGACGGCCGGCATCTCGATGGGCGGGGTGGTCTTCGTGCCTCTCACCCACGAACTCATCGAGCGCATCGGCTGGCGGGGAGCGTTCGGCGTCCTCGGCGCGATCGTGCTCCTCGTGCTCGTGCCGCCGATCGCGCTCCTCATGGAGACCGAGTCCGGCGGGGCCGCGGCCGGGATGAGCGCCACCGAGCGCGCGGCGCTGGACCGCGAAATGCGCATGTCGGTGCCGCCCCGCGATGCGTTCGCGAGCCGGAACTTCGCGCTGCTCGCCTTCGCGCTGTCGATCTCGGGAGCAGCCCTCGCGGTCGTCCTGCTCCACCAGATCACCTTCATGGTCGACCGCGGTCTCGGCGAGCGCCTCGCGAGCTGGATGCTGGGTGCGACGGCCGGCATGGGCGTCGTCGGAAAGCTCGGCTTCGG
>JAGWVP010000582.1 GCA_018970825.1 bacterium
GGCCCCCGTGGCCGGATCAGGCGGCGATCGTCGCCGCGGCGTTCGAGAGCACGACCTTGTCGCGCTCCTTCACCTTCGACTGGAGCACGATGCGGGTCGGGCTCTCCTTCCACATCTCGGTGACGATCGTCTCGCCCGGGTAGACCTCGCCGGAGAAGCGGACCTCGAAGTCCTTGAGCTTCGTCGGGTCGCCGCCGCAGAAGGTGTGGATCACCGCGCGGCCCGCGTGGCCGAAGGTGCACAGGCCGTGGAGGATCGGCTTCGAGTAGCCGCCGATCGCGGCCATCTGCGGGTCGGCATGCAACGGGTTCATGTCGCCCGAAAGGCGATAGAGCAGCGCCTGCCAGTCCTGGGTCGACATCTCGACGACCGCGTCGGGCTTGCGCTCCGGCGGGACGTTCTTCTTGCCCGAGGGCCCGCGGTCGCCGCCGAAGCCGCCCTCGCCCTTCACGAAGGTCGTGAAGACGTTGCGGAAGACCAGGTTGCCCTTCTCGTCGCGCGACTCGACGTCGATCACCATGACGGCGCCCGAGCCCTTGTCGTAGATCGCGGAGATCTTCGGCGTGCTCGTGATCTTGCCGCGGGTCGGGATCGGGCCCGGCACCTCGATGCGCTGCTCGCCGTGCACGATCATCATCGGGTTCACCTGCATGACCGAGCCCATCGAGAACATCGACGAGAAGGCCGGGATCACCGCGAAGGTCGGCAGGACCTTCAGGTCCGCACCCTCGTAGACGAACGGCAGCGACGTCTCGCCAACGCCGAGCGCGTAGAGCATCACGTCCTTCTCCGACCACTCGGCCTTGCCCACGTCGAGGGTCTTGCCCACGTAACTGGTGTCGATCGGCATCTCTCCGGACCTCCGCTTGCGATGTCGGGTGAAGCCCTCTTCTTGCCCTTCGACCGGGTCTACGCAAGTCTCCGCCCATGGCGCAGGGATCCAACCACGCGGTGCTCTCGGTCATCGGCAGGGACCAGAAGGGCGTCGTCGCCCGCATCTCGACCCACCTCGCGGGCCAGTCGGTCAACATCGAGGACATCTCCCAGCGCGTCGTCGAAGGGCTCTTCGTCATGACGATGCGGATCGACGTGGGCGACATGACGGTCTCGCTCGACGAGCTCGTGATGGGACTCAAGCGCATCGGCGAGGAACTCGGCATGGAGACCTCGCTGCGGCTGCTCTCCGAGCGCCCGCGTCGCCGGGTCGCGATCCTCGTGAGCAAGGAGCCGCACTGCCTCGAGACGCTCCTGCGCGACCGCGACCGCGGGCTCATCCCCGCCGACTTCGCGGCCGTGCTCTCGAACCACGAGTCGCTGCGGCCGATCGCCGAGCGCGCGGGGCTGCCGTTCCGCTGGGCTCCGTCGACCGACAAGGCGGCCCACTTCTCCTTCGTGCGGTCCGAGCTCGATGCACTGAAACCGGACCTCGTCGTGCTCGCGCGCTACATGCAGGTGCTGCCGCCCGAGATCGTCTCCCGCTGGCCGAGCCGGATCATCAACATCCACCCCTCGCTCCTGCCCTACCATCCCGGAGCGAACGCCTACCGGCAGGCCTGGGAGGAGGGCGTGCGGGTGTCGGGCTGCACCGCGCACTTCGTGACCGAGCAGCTCGACCAGGGACCGGTCATCCTGCAGGACGTCTTCACGATCCGGGTGGGCGAGGACACGCTCGACGACGTGAAGCGCGAGGGCATGGCGCTCGAGGGCGAGGTGCTCTCGAAGGCGGTGCAGCTCTTCGTCACCGACCAGTTGCTGGTGAAGGACCGCAAGGTGATCTTCCGGCCCGGCATGGGTGCCGGCACGGCCTGAGGCTTCCGCGGCTCCGCGGGGCCGACCGTGCGCGGGCCGCGGCCCCGAGCCGGGAGCGGCGAAGCGACCCGCGTGGACGTGCGCGGGTCCCGTCAGAGCAGCGCGAGCTGCTTCGGGCGCCCGATCGCCTCGCCGAACGAACCGCCGCTCTCGGCGAAGATCGCGTCGGCGACCGGCTCGAGCACCCGCGTGACGTAGTGCTCGCGGTCGATGCGTTCGGGCAGCGGGCGGCCCGGCAGGACCGGCTCGGGCCCCGACCGCGTCACGACCCAGCGGACCACGCCGCCGCGCGTACCGCCGGCCTTGCGAGCGGCCTGGACGTGAGGGGGCGCCGAGGCGTAGCCGTCGAGCGATCCCTTGCGGACGCGCTTCGCGTAGACGAGCTCGTCGTCGAGTTCGCCGGCGCGCACGCGGGCGACGACTTCGCCGACGAACGGGGACGGATCCCGGTCGGTGAAGATCCGCTCGAGCATTCCCTCCTGCAGGCGGCGCGCCACCGCGGGCCAGTCGCGCCGGACCGACTCGAGCCCGACCACGAGCA
>JAGWVP010000583.1 GCA_018970825.1 bacterium
GTTCGACCTCGTGGTCACGATCTGGATGCTCGAACACGTCCCGGACCCCGTACCCGTCCTGCGGGAGGCGCTGCGCGTGGTCGCCGCCGACGGCTTCGTCGAGTGCCTCGAAGTCGACAACGCGAGCTTCCGTCTCGACCCGCCGATCCCCGCGATCTCGGGCTGGTTCGAGCGCTTCAATCGCGTCCAGCAGGCGGGCGGCGGCGACCCGTTCGTCGGGCCGAAGCTCGCGGCCGCGGCCGAGCGCGCCGGCGCGAAGACCGTCGGCTCGACGGTCGCGCGGATGATCGACAGCCGCGCCCGGCCCGATCGGCGCGCGACCTGGATCGGCTACCTCGAGAGCCTCCTCCTCTCCGGTGCCGACATGCTCGTGCGGGCCGGGGAGGCGACCCGCGGCGACGCGGACGAACTCGCGGCCGCCTTCCGCGAACTGCACGCGCGGCCGGAGGTCGACTTCCGCTACTTCGCGACCCGCATGCGCTGCTCGCCCTGAGCGGGCCGCCCCCGGATCGACTTCGCCGATCGGGACGAGCCCGCGGATCGCCGGTGCGCCGCCCGGGCGCGGGACACGGCCGCGCCGCCCCCGGGCGCGAGCTCCCGCTTCCTCCGCCCGGGCCCGCGGTGATAGGCGGGCGCCATGGATCGATTCGTCGTCGGCACCGGGCGCTGCGGCTCGACCCTGCTCTCGCGCATGCTCGCGACCTCGCCCGAGATGACGAGCCTGTTCGAGTTCTTCAACGGGTTGCCCGGCGACCGCCGCTTCGCCTCCGGCAAGGTCCCCGGCTCGGACGTCTGGGAGGTCGTCTCGCGACCGCATCCCTTCGTCACGATGGTGACGAGCCGCGGCCACGAGGTCGAGGAGGTCTGCTACCCGTTCGGGCAGCCGGGCAAGCGCTTCGGCAAGAGCGACGACGTGCCGTGGCTGCTCGTCTCGACGCTGCCTCGCCTCACCGACGACCCCGACCGGCTGTTCGACGAGTCGCGCGACTTCCTGCGCGCGCAGCCGTCGATGACCATGCCCGAGCACTACCGGGCCTACTTCGAATGGCTCGCCCGCCAGTGCGGCAAGACGATCTGGAACGAGCGCTCGGGCTCCTCGATCGAGTACCTCCCGGCGCTCGCGGAGGCCTTTCCCGAAGGCCGCTTCGTGCACCTCCACCGCGAGGGCGAGGAAGCGTCGCTCTCGATGCGCGAGCACGCGGCCTTTCGGCTCGCGATCTCGATCGTCTACGGTCTCGATCCCGAGGTCGACCTCGCGACGGCGCTCGCGGCCGTGACGCCCGTCCCGGGACAGGACGACCCGGTCGCGCGCATGCTCGCCCGGCGCCCGCACGCCGCCCACTTCGGCACCTTCTGGAGCGACCAGCTCGCGACCGGCTCCCGCGGCGTCGCCCGGCTGCGGCCCGAGCAGTACCTGGAGGTCTCCTTCGAGGACCTGGTCGAGCGGCCCGCCGAGACGATGCGGCGGATCGCCGGGTTCTTCGAGATGGACGCCGAGCGCGACGGCTGGATCGACCGCGCGGCGGCGATGGTGCGCGGGCGACCGCCGGCACGAGCGCACGAACTCCCGGCCGGCGAACGCGAGCGCCTCGCCGAGGTCTGCCGCGCCGGGAACCGCCTGCTCGGCCGGCCCGTTCCGTCGCGCATCGAGGTCTGAGGGCCGCAGGCCCGCCTGCCGCTCCGGCGACCGCCGCGGGGATGCAGGCCGGGGAACTCCGGCCGGGATCGCGGCCGGAACCGGCTCAGCGCAGGTCGACGGGCCAGCTCGCGGGGTCCTCGGACGGGTAGATCCGCAGCGACTGGCCCTTCGCCGTCAGCAACTCCTCGCGCGGGCAGTCGAGTGCGGCGGCCGCCGCGTCGAGGCCCGAGTTCGTGACGCCGTTCACGCCGGGGGCGATCGTGCTCGCGCCGCACTGGAAGAGTCCGTCGAGGTGCGTCTTCACCGGGAAACTGAACGGCCCGAGGTTCCCGATCGTCTTCTCGGTGCCGTAGATCCCGCCCTCGGTCGCGTGCAGGTAGTGCATGTTCGTGAGCGGCGTCGAGAGCGCCTTGAACACGACCCGGTCGCGCAGCCCGGGCACGAAGGTCTCGACCGCGTCGAGGATGCGCTCGGCGAGCGCCGCCTTCAGCGCCGCGTAGTCCGCGCCGCGGAGGCCGCGCGGCACGTCGCGCCAGCGCGCGAACGGGCCAGGGCCGGCGATCGCGATCGCCTCGACCGTGTGGATCCCGTCGCGCCGCAACGAGGGATCCTTGAGCGTCGTCACGTTGAAGAAGAGCCCGTCGATCGGCTCGGTACCGTCGAGACTCGGGCGCTCGGCGTAGTCGTAGGCGGCATCCACGTCGTGG
>JAGWVP010000584.1 GCA_018970825.1 bacterium
CGTGCCGGGTTCCGATCACCCGCCCGGTCCGCGAAAGCCCCCCACTCCGTGAAAGTTCTCGTCGAACCGCCGCCGACCTACTTCGTCCACGTCCCGAAGACGGGGGGAATCGCCCTCTCGGCATGGCTCGAGGGGATGTTCCGGCCCGGCGAGAGAGTGAAGATCAAGCCGCCGACCATGCGCGACATGGACGTCGCGGACCTCGGGCGCTTCCGTTTCTACCACTCGATGCACCAGGGCCGGACGCTTCTCGAGATGATCGGCCGAACCGACCTCGTCTGCATCACGATGGTCCGCGACCCGGTCGAGCGGGCGGTCTCGCAGATCCTCTACTGGCAGCGAGTCGTGGCCGCGGAGCCGGAGACCTTCACGCGCGAGTACGTCGAGGCGGTGCGCCCCGTGCTCCACGCCGACATCGGCGAGTGCATGGGGAACGAGGCGCTCGTGAGCTCCTGGGACAGCCAGCTCCGCACGCTGGGGATCCGGGAGGACTACCGCGCGTTCTTCAAGGGGAGCCCCGATGCCGTGAGCGGTCGCAGCGTGCTTCGGCCCTACGACCCTCCCCCGCTCATGGACGTGAGCGACCAGGCGCAACTGCTCGAGAACGCGCGCGGGTGGCTTTCGGAGATGGCCGTGGTCGGCCTCCACGAGCGCTACCGGGACTCGATCGTGCTCATCTGCGACGCACTCGGTCTGCCCGTGCCGGCGGACCCGCCTCGGCGAAACGTGAACCCGCACAAGGGCGGCTACGACAAGACCTACAGGGATCGACTTCCCCCGAAGGTGCTCGCCCGTCTCGAGGAACTGACGGAGCACGACCGTCGGCTCCACGCGTTCGCGCAGGACCGCTTCGCCGAGCAGTGGGCCGCGTTCGTCGCCCGGCCGAGGCGGCTCTACAGCGTCGGGCCGCGCCTGCGGCTCGCGGCGAGGCGAGCCGGTGCGGCAACTCGCGACGCGATGAACCGAGCGGGCGAACTCGTCCGGGCGCGCCCCGCGTGAACCCCCGGCTGCCGTGAAACTGCTGCTCGAGCCTCCGTCGACGTACTTCGTCCACGTGCCCAAGACCGGCGGCCTCTCGCTCGCGGCCTTCCTCGAAGGCATGTTCCGGCCGTCCGAGACCGTGACGATCATGCCGCCGACGATGAGGGAGATGGAGGTCGCCGACCTGCGCGGCTTTCGCCTCTACCACTCGATGCACCAAGGGCGGACGCTCCTCGAGATGACCGGGCGGCACGACCTCGCCTGCATCACGATGGTCCGCGACCCGGTCGAGCGATCGGTCTCGCAGATCCTCTATCTCCAGCGCGTGGTGGCGAGGGAGCCCGAGACCTTCACCCCGGAGTACCTCGACGCGGTGCGACCCGTGCTCGACGCGGACCTGGGCGAGCGCATCGACGACGCGGCCTTCGCGCTCGCGTGCGACCGCCAGATCCGCACGCTCGGGATCCGCGAGGACTACACGCCGTTCTTCAGGGGCAGCCCCGACGCGGCGAGCGGCCGCAGCGTGCTGCGCCCGTACGACCCGCCGCCGCTCATGGACGTCGACGACGCGGACCGGCTGCTCGCCAACGCGCAGGCATGGCTCCGGGAGATGACGGTCGTCGGAATCCAGGAGCGCTACCGCGACTCGGTCCTTCTCGTGTGCGACGCGCTCGGACTGGCCGCGCCGAAGGTGCTGCCACGACGAAACGTGAACCCCGGGAAGGGCGACGTCGAGCGGCGCTACCGCGACCGGTTGTCCCCGAGGGTCGTGGCACAACTCGAGGAACTGACGGAGCACGACCGCCGGCTCTACGCCTTCGCGCGGGAGCTCTTCGACGAGCAGTGGGCCGCATTCCTCGCGCGACCGAAGCGGATCTACAGCATCGGTCCGCGGCTGCGGCTCGCGGCGGGGGCGGCCCGCGACGTCCTGCACCGCGCGGGCAGGCTCGTCCGGGGGCGCTCCGCGTGAAGATCGGCCTCTCGCTCGACGAGGTGTCGCTGGGCGGCGGGCCCCGGTTCATGCTCGACCTGGGCCGATGCCTCGTCGCAGCCGGCCACCGTGCGATCCTGCTCCCGGAGGTGCCCGGTGACTGGGAGCCGCTGCTCGCGGCGGGCGGGCTCGAGCTGGCGCGCGCGCCGGGGCTTCCTCGCGCGACCTTCCGTGGTCGCGCACGCGCGCTGGCCGACGCGTGGAACCGGGCGGGCTTCGACGCGATCGTCGTGAACGTCGGGCACCTGAATCGTCTCGCGATGTGCGCGCTCCACTTCCTCGACGCGCGCGTGCCGGTCATGCTCGTCCTTCACGGCGACTGGGAGTCGCTCTACTCCCTCGCCGAGCAGCACCTGCCGGTCTGGAACTGC
>JAGWVP010000585.1 GCA_018970825.1 bacterium
TCGTCGAGCCCGGGCGCACGGCCCTCGGGGCCTGCGCCCCTTCGGAGGGCCGGGGCCAGGACGGCGCGGAGCCCCCCGGTCAGGCCGTGCGCTTCGGCAGCAGCGCCGCGGTCCCGCCGTCGTCGAGCCCGAGCCAGTCGCGCAGGACTTCGTCGGTGTGCTCGCCGAGCCGCGGTGCCGCGGTGACGGGCGTCGGGTCGGCGCTCCGTGCATCGTCGTCGCGCAGCTGGATCGGGCTGCCCAGCACCCGGACCTCGCCCCAGCCCTCGTACGTCACGCGTCGTAGCAGGCCCTGCTCCTCGAGGTAGGGGTCGTCGACCGCCTCGGCGAGCGAGCGCACCGGCGCGCACGGCACCGCGGCGGCATGGAAGGTCGCGATCGCCTCGTCGCGGGTGCGCGTCCGCGTCCAGCGCGCGAGGCGTTCGTCGATGCGGTCGCGCTGGGCCGCACGCGCCCGGCCGGTGGAGAGGGCCGCGTCCGACGCGAGTTCGCGGTCTGCGATCGCGTCGCAGAAGGCGCGCCAGTGAGCGTCGGTGACGCACATGACCGCGACCCAGCCGTCGGTCGTCGGGTAGATGCCGTAGGGACTCGAGCCCGGGACCGAGTGGCGGTTGCCGGTGCGGCCCGGGTCGACGCCGGTCTCGAGGTAGGGAGAGGCGTAGGCCATGAGCGCGGGGAAGGTCGCGTCGAGCATCGGGACCTCGACCGCGCGGCCGCGGCCGGTGCGGTCGCGATCGCGCAGCGCGAGCAGGATCGCGGCGAACAGGTGGGTCGAGCCGAGCATGTCGCAGAGGGTCGCGCCGGCCTTCACCGGCGGCTGGTCGGGGAAGCCGGTCACCGACATGTGGCCGGAGATCGCCTGCACCGTGAAGTCCATCGCGCCGAAGCTCTCGTAGGCACTGCCGGCCCGGTAGCCGCGGCCCGAGGCGAGGACGACGCGCGGGTTCGCGGCCGACAGCACGTCCCAGCCGAGTCCGAGCGAGCGCATCACCGAGTCGTCGCGGAAGTTCTCGAGGACGACGTCGGCCCGCTCGACGAGCCGCAGGAAGACCTCGCGCCCGCGCGGGTCCTTCAGGTCGAGCACGATCCCGCGCTTGCCCGAGTTCAGCATGAGGAACGAGTAGCTCGCTCCGCCGGGCGAGATCGCGTGGCGGCGGACGATCTCGCCGCCCGGCGGCTCGACCTTGACGACGTCGGCGCCCTGCGCCGCGAGCAGCAGCCCGCAGTAGGGGCCGTTGTAGACCTGGCCCAGGTCGAGCACGCGCAGTCCCAGGAGAGGTCGGGCGTCCACGTTGCCGCTCCTCAGGTCGCCGTCATGCCGCCGTCGACGGTCCAGACGGCGCCGTTCACGAAGCGCGCGTCGTCGCTCGCGAGGAAGGCGACCACCGCGGCGACCTCGTCGGGCGTGGCGTAGCGGCCGAGCGGGATCCGGGCCGCGATCATCGCCTGCGCCGCCTCGGGCGCGCCCGGGGCGAAGCCCTCCTCGAGCGAGCGCATCATGCGGGTGTCGACCGGGGACGGGCAGATCGCGTTCACCCGCACCCCGACCGGGCCGCCGGCCGCCGCGGCGGCGCGGGTCAGCCCGATCAGCGCGTGCTTGCTCGCGACGTAGGCGCAGACGAGCGGGTTCCCGGCGAGACCCGCGACCGACGACGTGTTCACGATCGAGCCGCCGCCCCGGGCGCGGAGCACCGGCAGCGCGTGCTTGATCGCGAGCCAGGCCCCTCGCACGTTCACGGCCATGACCCGGTCGAAGGCCTCGTCGGGGTAGTCCTCGAAGGGGGCGACGACGCCCTCGATGCCGGCGTTGTTGAACAGGACGTCGAAGCCGCCGAATCGGTCCGTCGCCGCGGCGATCCAGCGTGCCGTCTCCCGGGAGTCCGAGACGTCGGCCGCGACCGCGAGCACCTCGGCTCCGAGCGACGACGCGTGGAGCGCGACCTCCTCGAGCGAGGCGGGATCGAGGTCGATCGCCACGATGCGTGCGCCCTCGCCCGCGAAGCGCTCGACCGTCGCGCGGCCGATGCCGCCGGCTGCTCCCGTGATGATCGCGACCTTGCCTTCGAAACGCCCCGCCATGAAACCGGCTCCCCTCGCGGCCCGGTCGCCGCGCTCCTCCCTCTGGCACGCGCGAGGGCGGTGCGCGAGGGAGCGGGTGTTCAGGCCCCCGGGTCGGCGGTGGGCAGGTGCGGTTCGCCGCGAGAGACCACGACGGCCGCGGCGAGGTCGCCGGTCACGTTGAGCGTCGTCCGACACATGTCGAGGAAGCGGTCGATGCCGAGGACGAGCCCGACGCCCTCGGGCGGCACCCCGACCGAGCCCAGGATCATCGCGACGACCG
>JAGWVP010000586.1 GCA_018970825.1 bacterium
CCGATGACGACGCCGGTGCCGTGGTCGATGAAGAAGCGCCGCCCGATCGTCGCGCCCGGGTGGATGTCGATCCCCGTCCGGGAGTGGGCGTACTCGGTCATGACCCGGGGAACGATCGGGATGCCGTCCTCGTGGAGGGCGTGGGCGACCCGGTAGACGGCGATCGCCTGGAGTCCGGGGTAGGCGAGGATGATCTCCTCGTGCGAGCGCGCGGCGGGATCGCCGTCGTGCGCGGCCTGGATGTCGCTTGCGAGCAGGTCGCGGATCGCGGGGATGCGCGCGAGGAGGTCGGTCGTCGCCGTCGCCGCGAGGTGGGCCGCGTCGCAGGGGCGGCCGTCCTCGTGGGCCGCGAAACGCAGACCCTTCTCGATCTCGGCGCGCAGGTGGAAATCGATCGTGCGGACGCGCTCGGCGGTCCGCTCGTGGATGCCGACGTTGCGGGCCTCGGTGGCCTCGAGGAAGCCCGGAAAGAGAAGCCGCAGGATCTCCTCGACCACCGCCCAGATGGTGTCCCGGCTCGGCAGGTCGGCGCGGTCGGCGCGGCTCAGGTGGCCGTGCTCGTGGTAGCTCGCGAGGATCGCCGTGGTGAGGTCGAGCAGTCGCTGCTCGCGGTGGACCGACATCGTCCGCGGACTCTAATCCCGGCGAGTCGCGAGGTCGAATCCACGAACGTCGACGGTGGGTTCCCCCGACGGCCCTCGCCGGTGGTCGCCCCGGCAGGTGGAGTGCCCCGGGCCGATCGACCGCGGGCCGTGTCGTGGTCTCGTCGAGGCCCCTCGCGCTTCCCGAGTGGCTCCCCCCCAACGAGAACGGGCGGCCCCGAGGGGCCGCCCGTTTCGCGGTTCACGCGCGGGGCGCCGGCCGAGTCGGCCGGCGCCCCGCGGGGCTCACTCCTTGCAGTTCAGGTGGCGCACGCTGTTCCTGCAGCGCGCGAAGCGCGAGTCGGTGCAGAACTCGTCGGGCTGGCCGTCGCCGTTGAAGAACACGGTCATCGTCGGGGGCGAGGTGAACGCCGCCGCCGCCGAGCCCGAGGCGAAGCTGCCCTTGTTCCCCGAGACGTAGACCTTGATGATCTCGGGGTTGCGCTGGGTGGTGCTGATCCGGACCTTCCTCACCACGCCGCCGAGGGGCGTCGGGCTCAGGTACACGTAGTTGGTCCCGGTCTTGTTGCGCTTCCAGCCCGTCTTCGTGACCGGGTCGTAGTTGCCGGCCGGCACGGGGACGTCGAACAGGAGTTCGCCCGTCGCGTCGACCGCCAGGAGACGCAGCCCGTAGTAGCGCGGGTTGTTGTCGAACACGAGTTCGGGGACCGCCTCCGGACCCAGGTCGAGCGGGTACTGGAGCTTCGAGCGGAAGGTCAACCGGTCGTCGCTCTCGGCGGTCGCGAAGTTGCCCGCGAGCACCTTCTGCGTCGTCGCACGCGAGAGGCTCGTGCACTCGTCGCAGAGGTCGCCGACCGCGTCGAGATCCTGGTCGGCCTGATCGGGGTTGGCCACGGCGACGCAGTTGTCGATCGCATCGCACTTGCCGTCGACGTCGCGGTCGGGCTTGCCGGTGTCCGCGGGGCAGACCGCGGTGCTGCCGTTGCAGACCTCGGCGACGTCGCAGATGCCGGAAGCCGGGCGGCAGACCGTGCCCGAGGGCTTGGTCACGTCGGCCGGGCAGTCGTTGCCGGTGCCGGAGCAGTTCTCGGCCGCGTCGCAGACGTCGGCCGCGGCGCGGCAGACCGTCGAGGACGGCTTCTTCGCGTCGATCGGGCAGGAGTTGGTCGTGCCCGTGCAGTTCTCGGTCGCGTCGCAGTCGCCGGCCGAGGGACGGCACACCGTGGAGCTCGGCTTCACGACGTCGGGCGGGCAGGCGACGTTGGTGCCGTCGCAGTTCTCGGTCACGTCGCAGCTCGTGAAGGCGCCGTTCGCCGAAGCCGCCGTGCGGCAGACGTCGGTCGCGGGCTTCACGGAGTCGCTCGGGCAGGCGGGGTTGGTGCCGTCGCAGCTCTCGGGCACGTCGCAGACGCCCGCCGAGCTGCGGCAGACCGTGCCGGCCGTCTCGACCACGTCGCTGTCGGGGCAGTCGGCGCTCACGCCGTCACAGGTCTCGGTGATGTCGCAGGTGCCCGCGGCGGCGCGGCAGACGGTGCCGGCGGACTTCACGCCGTCGGCGGGGCAGTTCGCGCTCGAGCCCGTGCAGTTCTCGGCGGCATCGCAGAGCGAGGCCGAGGCGCGGCACACGGTGGACGAGGGCGAGAAGGAGTCGCTCGGGCAGGTCCCGCTCGACCCCGTGCAGTTCTCGGCGACGTCGCAGTTGCCGCCGGTCGGGCGGCACTCCACCGAGG
>JAGWVP010000587.1 GCA_018970825.1 bacterium
CGCCCGGGGCCGCGGCCGCGCGCGCGAGTGCGCCGGCGGCCCCCGGTCCGCGCACGACGACCGCCTCCCGGGAGTCGACCGCGAACTCGACGTCGTCGGCGACGACGAAGCGTTCGAGCGCGGAGCGGACCTTCCCCGCGGAGTCGCGCGCGACGTCGAGGAGGATCGCGTCTGCGCGCACGATCACGCCCATCTCGGCGACCACGCGGCCCTGCTCGTCGAGGAGAAGCGCGCGGCGCCCCTCTCCCGGGACGAGTTTCGCGACCTCGTTGCTCAGCATGCCCTGGAGGAACGACGCCCGGTCCGACCCGGTCGCGACGAGCAGCGCGCGTGCCGGGTCCGTCGCGACGGCGCACCCCGAACGCAAGGCCGCGAGATCCGCCGCGAGTTCCGCGTCCCCGGCCGCCGACATGCCTCCGCCCTAGCAGAGGCCGGCTCCCGCGTGCCAGATTCCACCATGGCCACCACCGACATCTCCTACGCGGTCGCGGACGCGGTCGCCTGGATCACGATCGAGCGCCCCGAGGTGAAGAACGCGTTCCGACCCCAGACCGTCGACGAGCTCGTCGCGGCGTTCCGCGCCGCCTGGGCCGATCGCACGGTCGCGGTCTGCGTGCTCTCGGGCGCGAACGACACCTTCTGCTCCGGCGGCGACCAGTCGGGCCGAGACGCCGCGGGCTACGGCGATCGCCCCGGCATCGGCCTCGACATGGCGAGCCTCCACGGCGTGATCCGCGGCATCCCGAAGCCGGTGATCGCGATGGTCGACGGCTACGCGATCGGCGGCGGGAACGTGCTCGCGACGATCTGCGACCTGACGATCGCCTCGGAGCGTGCCGTCTTCGGCCAGGTCGGGCCGCGGATGGGCAGCGTCGACCCCGGCTTCGGCACGGCCTACCTCGCGCGCGTCGTCGGCGAGAAGAAGGCGCGCGAGATGTGGTACCTCTGCCGCCGCTACTCGGCCGCCGAGGCCCTCGCGATGGGACTCGTGAACAAGGTCGTGCCGGCCGACGAACTGCGTGCCGAGGTCGAGGCGTGGTGCCGCGAGATCGCCGCGATGAGCCCGACCGCGATCCAGCTCGCGAAGCTCTCGTTCAACGCCGACACCGACCAGATCCACGGGACGAGCGAACTCGGGTTCGCGGCCCTCGAGATGTACTACGCGGGCCCCGAGGGCGAGGAAGGCCGCCGGGCCTTCGCGGAGAAGCGCAAGCCCGACTTCGCGCGCTTCCGCCGCTGAGACGCGACCGCCGGGGTCGCGGGCGCGGCGGCACGGTCCGACCGCTCGACGCCGTTCGCCCCCGGCGATCGGCTCCGGTCAGCCCGCGGCGATCAGGCGCGCCGCCGCCGCGGGCGTGGCACCGTCGTGGACGATCGCCATGAAGGCGCGCGTGATCCCGGCCGGGTCGCGGTGCTGGATGACGTTGCGCCCGTAGACGATGCCGCTCGCGCCCGCCGCCATGACCGCGTGGGTGCGACGCAGGATCTCGTCCTCCGGAGCCTTGCCGCCGCCGCGGACGAGCAGCGGGCGCCCGCCGCAGAGATCGACGATCCGCGGCAGGTCGGCCGGGTCGGCCGGCGGATCCGCCTTGATCACGTCGGCGCCGAGCTCGACCGCCTGGCGCACGAGCGCACCGATCCTCGATGCGTCGAAGTCACCCACGAGCGCGTTTCCAGCGACCCTCATCGCGAGCGGCTCCACCATGAGCGGCATGCCGAGGCGCCGGCACTCGGGCGCGAGCCGGACGAGGTTTCGGACGCAGGCGCGGTGGAGGTCCGCGTGCCCCGGCACCTCGACGAGGAAGACCACGACCGCGGCCGCGTCGAGACGCATCGCCTCTTCGAGCGGGTCGCCGACCAGCTCGCACCACGGCGGCGGCGAGAGCACGGCACCGTAGACGTTCGTCACGTCGACCCGCAGCACGAGGGCGGGTTTCGACCGCCCGCGGCGCGACTGCAGGAGGCCGGCGTGCCCGGGCCCGAGCTGCACCGCGTCGGGAGCCGCGCGCACGACGGTCTCGACCGCCGTCGCCATGTCCTCGATGCCGGGCAGGAATCCGGGCTCGGCGAATACCCCGTGGTCGACCGCGACGTCGAGGCAGCGTCCGTCGTCGCCGAGCAGGCGCGAGAGTCGCGGCGCGACGCTCACGCGCCTGCACCCGCGCCCGCGGGGACGCGCTCGCGACCGTCGACCGCGTAGGTCCGGTCGAGGTAGTCGACGATGTCGGCCGACTCGAACATCGAGACGCCGGTATTCGGGTCGTGCAGCCACGGCACCTGCATCTTGCCCGAGCGCGCGACGAAGACGTCGC
>JAGWVP010000588.1 GCA_018970825.1 bacterium
GTGCGACCATCTCGTGGGGCGCCTCTTCCCGATGCGGATGCGCGATCTCGCGCACTTCGGATTCCAGGACGTGCTCTTCCCCGCGCCCGGGTCGCCCGCGGCCCTCGCCGGCGAAGACGACGTCGAACCCTGATCCCCCGCGCGGAGGCGGCGGACGCGTCCGCACCGAGGCCAATCGCCGGAGACCGGCGGGTCCGCTCCCCGCGCCGGGTCGGCCGATTCCGCCGATTGCGCCTTCGCGGGCGCGCGGTCTATGGATCCGGACCATGAACCTCCCCGGGCCGCCGCGGCGTCGCGGTGCGCTGGCCCCGCTGATCGCCGTCACCCTCCTCCTGCAGGGCTGCGGCCTCGCGTCCTCGCTCCGCCTGCCGTCCTTCCGGATGCCGTCGATCTTCGGCGGTTCGTCGTCGAAGCCGACCGCCGACCCGCACGCCTCGGCCGACTCGATCCTGCTGTCCAAGGGCGCGGGCGCGACGCGCGACCCGGTGTTCATCTATCTCCAGCTCGCGATGCTCTCCGACCGCGTGGTCACGAGCGTGATCCGCGAAACCGAGGAGCCCCTCGAGGAGACGACGAACCTGAACGATCGCGAGGCGTTGCTGCACCTTCGGCTCGACCTCGCGACCGCGCTCTGGAACGCGGCGTCGGGGCCCAATCCCCACGCGAACGCGCTCGACATGATGGTCACGATCGACGTCGCCCGGCGCGTGCTCGAGGGGCCCTCGCTCACCCGTGCGCTCGGGGACGATCGCGCGGACGTCGACAAGGTGCTGGCGGCCGCGGCCGGCGACATCCGGGTGCTCGTGCGCGACTTCCTGTCGCCGGCCGAGTTCGCGGCGCTCGAGTCGGCGATCTCGAGCGCGGACACCTCGAAGTACGACACGAGCGCCCTCGACACGATCGACCTGCAGCAGCTCCTGTCGAGCGCGCAGAAGCGCGGCCGCGGCGGCCAGGGCACGGGGCTGCCGAGCCTGCTCGGGCTCCTCGGCGTCGACCCGCTCGCGGGCCTCGACCCGGCGACCCGCGAGATCGCGGAGACGCGACAGTTCGGCGAACGCATGCTCTTCAGCGTCCAGCGGCTCCCGTACCTCATGCGGATGAACGCGGAGCTGCTCGCGAACGACGTCGCCCAGGAGCTCGACGTCGACAAGGCGGTCGACGCGGTCGACCGGGCGAGCGAGGCGATGGCGAAGGTCGCGGGGACCGTCGAGGGACTGCCCGACCGGATCTCGCAGGAGCGTCAAAAGCTCGTCGCCGACCTGGGCTCCGAGTCGGGCCGGCTCGGCGGGCTCGCGCGCGACTGGCGCGGCGCGTTCGACGCGGCGACCGGGACGGCCACGGCGGCGAACCAGGCGCTCCAGTCCTTCGACGTCGTCGCGAGGCGCATGGAGGGCCCGCCCGGCGCGACGCCGGCCCCGGGCGGCGGCGAGTCGCTCGACGTGAAGGAAATCGGCCGGACCGCGGCCGGGGTCGGCGACGCGGCGGCCAACCTGACCACGCTGCTCGCCCGCCTGCAGCAGACCCTCGAGACGCCGGCGCTCGATCGCGTGCCGGCGCTCGCCGGCTCGATCGTGGGCGAGGCCGAGGCCACCGCGCGAAGGCTCCTGTGGACGGCGTTCGGGCTCGGGTGCCTGCTCGTCGCGATCGCCTGCGTCGCGGCGATCCTGACGAGCAGGCTCGTGCGGCGCTCGGGCGGAGGCGACGGCCGTTGAGGCTCGCCCGGCAGCTCGCCCGGTGGCAGGCCGAGGGCCTGGTCGACGAGGCGACGGCCGGGCGCATCGCCGAGTTCGAGGCGAGCCACCGCAACCCGTTCGTCCTGCCCGCGCTGGTCGCGATCGGGGCGGGCGCGATCGCGCTCGGGCTCGTCTCGATCGTCGCGGCGAACTGGGCCGCGATTCCGGGCCGGGTGAAGATCGCCTGCGACCTCGCGATCGGGGCCGCCCTCGCGGCTGCCACCGCGTGGGCGGCCCTGCGAGGGAAGACGCTCGCGACCGAGGCGCTCGCGACCGTCTCGTGGGGCTTCACGCTCGCCTCGCTCGCGCTCGTCGGGCAGGTGTACCAGGTGCAGTCGCCGACCTGGCGAGCGCTGCTGACCTGGGCCGCGGCGACCACGCCTCTCCTGCTGCTCGCGCGCTCGCGTCCCGTCGCGGTGCTGTGGGCCGGCGGCTGGCTCGCCGCGCAGGCGGCGGGTTGGGGAGCGATCTTCGAACACCTCGAGGGCGACCTCGGTCTCACGCCGCACGACGCCTCCAACGCGATGCTCGTGCTGGTCGCGGCGGCGCCGCTGCCCTGGATCGCGGCCGGCCGCGC
>JAGWVP010000589.1 GCA_018970825.1 bacterium
AGGATGCCATCGATCCGCCCCGGCGCCGCCGCGGCCGCGGCCTTCGACCAGCCGTACTTCGCGCACATGCGCGCGACGCCGTCGGGTGCCGCGACCCCCTCGGGCAGCGACGACAGCATCTGGTCGAAGATCATGAGGCGGCGGCACCAGCCGAGCCCCTGTTCGCCGACGATCTCGCGGCAGGTGCCGAGGACGAGCACGCGCTCGGCCGCGTCCTCGGGCACGAGCCGCGGCTCGGGAGCGAGTCGCTCGGCGAGGAAGAGGATGCCGAAGGACGTCGTGCGCGGCGGCTCGTCGTTCCAGGCCGCGACCGGCGCGCTCGTCTGGCCGGTCCACTCGCGCAGCGCGCGGTTCTCGCCGCCGCCCTCCTGGCGCACGCGGACGAAGGGAATCCCCTTTGCCTGGAAGAGACCCTTCGCGGCCTCGCCCCAGGGGCCGGGCACGCCCTGGGTGAGGACGAGGCGGAGGCCGGGGAGGGATCGTGCCTCCTCGACGTCGAGAATCCTGTCGGACTGCGCCATGGCACCGCCTCCCCGCCCCCGGCGGCCGGACCGGGGTTCGATCGTCGACGAGCGGTACCACGGGGGTCCCGATCGCCCAACGTCGCAGCCGGTCGCATCGTCCGCACCCGCGGCACCACGAGAGCGGACGGCCCCGCGGCGTGCCCTCCCCTCGCGATACGGATCGTGTAGGCGACCACCCGGGCCCGTGATACCCGCAACGGAAGGAGGCCGACATGCGTCAGCACGATTTCACCCCGAACCGCGCCGGGATCGCCCTTGCGTCCGCCCTGCTCACCCTCGCAGCCGGCTGCGGCGACGTCCGCAGCGACGGTGCCGCGATCCAGCAGGGCACGCTCGTCCGCCTCGCGGACGGGTCCGTCCAGGGGACGGTGGTGGGCGGGGCGCGGCGCTTCCTCGGCATCCCGTTCGCGGCTCCGCCGGTGGGTGCCCTGCGCTTTCGTCCGCCGGCACCGGTCGTGCCGTGGCAGGGCGTCCGGGAGGCGACCGCCTTCGGGCCGGCCTGCGCGCAGCTCTCGTCGATCATCACGCCGCGCAGCGAGAACGAGGACTGCCTCTACCTGAACGTGTGGACGCCCGATCCGGCACCGTCGCGACCGTTGCCCGTGATGGTCTGGATCCACGGCGGCGGCAACGACAACGGCTCGGCGAACGACCCGGTTCCGCTCGGCCTCGGAGGCCTGTTCTACGACGGACGCCAGCTCGCGGAGACGCGCGACGTGGTGGTCGTGTCGATCAACTACCGGGTCAACCTCTTCGGCTTCTTCCCCCACTCGTCGCTCGCGGCCGAGGACCGGGACGACCCGCACTCGGGCAACCAGGGTCTCCTCGACCAGCAGCAGGCGCTGCGGTGGGTGCGCGACAACGTGGCGGCCTTCGGGGGCGACCCGGGGAACGTGACCATCTTCGGCGAGTCGGCCGGGGCGTTCGACGTCTGCTTCCACGTCGCGTCGCCGGGCAGCCGCGGGCTCTTCCACCGCGCGATCAGCCAGAGCGGCGGCTGCACGACCTACCTGCCGACCGCGGCCGAGGGGGAGACGCGCTCGCAGGCGGTGATCGACGCGGTCGGCTGCGGCGGCGCGAACGACGTGCCGGCGTGCCTGCGCGACGTGCCGGTCGCGCGCCTCCTCGACTACGCGGGCGAGAGCGGCCCGATCGTCGACGGGCGCGTCCTGCCGGCGCAACCGCGGGAGTCGTTCGCGCGCGGCGACGTGGCGCAGGTGCCCTGGATCCTCGGCTCGAATTCCGACGAGGGAACGTTCTTCTTCATCGGCAGCCCGAAGGTGACGACCGAGGCCGAGTACCTCGCGTCGCTGCGGGGCTTCTTCGGCGATCGCGCCCCGGCCGTGGCGGAGGTCTACCCCGCATCCGCCTACCCGGAGCCGCAGGACGCACTTGCGCGGGCCTACGGCGACTACCTGCTGGTGTGCAGCACGCACGACTCGGCCCGACGTGCAGCGGACGCGGGGGTGCCCGTCTACCTCTACAACTTCTCACGTCCGATCCCGCTCGCGGAGCTCGCGCCGCTCGATCTCCGCGCGACCCACGGTGCCGAGGTCGCCTACGTCTTCGGATCCGTGCCTCCGCCGACCGACGAGGACGCCGCGCTCTCGTCGGCGATGCAGGGCTACTGGACGCGCTTCGCGCGCGTCGGCGACCCGAACGGCGACGGCGCACCACCGTGGCCGCTCTACGACGCGGCGACGGATCGGCGGCTCGAGTTCGACGTCGAGATCGGACTCCTGCCGAAATTCCGCGGACGCGAGTGCGACTTCTGGCGAG
>JAGWVP010000590.1 GCA_018970825.1 bacterium
CCGCGGTCGCCGAGAGCCGGTTCGAGGAGGCGATGCTGGTCGTCCCGAACCTTCCGCACGAGGCCGTCCCGGTCGGCCGCGACGACTCGGAGAACCGTGTCGTCCGGGTCGTCGGCGAGCAGAAGACCTTCGACTTCGAGCCGAAGCCGCACTGGGAGATCGGGCCCGCGCTCGGCGCGATCGACTTCGAGCGCGGCGTCAAGATCTCGGGCTCGCGCTTCTACGTGCTGATGGGGCAGGGGGCCCGACTGCAGCGAGCGGTGATCTCCTTCATGCTCGACCTGCACGTCCGCGAGCACGGCTACCTCGAGGTCTACCCGCCGGCGATGGTGAAGCGGGAGTGCCTCGTGGGAACCGGCAACCTGCCCAAGTTCGGCGATGCGCTCTACCGCGACGCGGAGGAGGACTTCTGGTGGGTGCCGACCGCCGAGGTCCCGGTGACGAACCTGTACCGGGACGAGATCCTCGAACCCGGGCGACTGCCGATCCGCCACGTCGCCTACACGCCGTGCTTCCGTCGCGAGAAGATGTCCGCGGGACGCGACGTCCGCGGCATCAAGCGCGGTCACCAGTTCGACAAGGTCGAGCTCGTCAAGTTCGTCGAGCCGGCCACCTCGGACGCTGAGCTCGATTCGCTGCTCGCGGCCGCCGAGAAGGTCTGCGAGCGGCTCGGACTCGCCTGGCGCGTGATCCAGATGTGCACGGGCGACCTCAGCTTCACGGCCGCGATCAAGTACGACGTCGAGGTCTGGGCGCCGGGCTGCCGCGAGTGGCTCGAGGTGAGCTCGTGCTCGAACTTCCGCGACTTCCAGGCGCGACGCGCGAACATCCGCCACCGGCCGACGGCCGGTGGCAAGCCCGAGTTCGTGCACACCCTGAACGGCTCGGGCCTCGCCCTTCCGCGGGTCCTGATCGCGTTGCTCGAGACCTACCAGCAGGCCGACGGCTCGGTGCAGCTGCCGCCCGCGCTCGTGCCGTTCTTCGGCGGCGACGGGCGACTCTCGGCTGCCTGAAAGCAGCGTGGCGGGGATGAGCCGCGCGTTTCGCGTCGAGGTGAACGGCGTCGGACTCGCCGTCGTCGACCACGCGTCGGGCCGCGGCGACCTTCCCACGCTCGTGCTGGCGCACGCGACGGGCTTCTGTGGCGGCGTGTGGGAGCCGATCGTGCCGGCGCTCTCGGAGCGGTTCCGGGTCGTCACCTACGATCAGCGCGGCCACGGCGACAGCGACAAGCCCGACACGGCCTACGACTGGGCGGCCTTCGCGGCGGACCTCGCCGGACTGGTGGATGCCTTGGGCGTGGGCCCGGTCCTCGCGGCCGGCCATTCGAAGGGCGGGGCGGCGGTCGCCGGTGTCGCGGCCCGGCATCCCGGGCGCCTGTCGCGCATCGTGCTGCTCGACCCGGTCCTCGTGCCCCCGCCGGTGCCCGGCGAGGACCGGGTGTCGAGCGTCCGTCTGGCGGCCGGGGCACGACGCCGCCGAGAGGTCTGGGAGAGCCGCGAGGGGCTCGCCGAGTCGCTCGCCGCACGGCCTCCCTTCTCGACGTGGCGTCGCGAGTTCGTCGAGGCCTATGCCCGCCACGGCACCGAGCCCACGGGCGACGGCCGCATCCGGCTCAAGTGTCCCGGTGAAATCGAGGCTCGCGTCTACGAGGGGGCCGCGGGGTCGTCGAGCCTCGAGTTCCTGCGCGACCTGCGGATCCCGGCGCTCCTCGTCGCGGGCGAGGAGAGCGACGTTCTTCCGCCCGCGCTGGCGCGACTCGCGGAGTCGACGGCGCCCGGGGCCCGCCTCGTCGTGCTTCCCGGCGTCGGCCACTTCGTGCCGATGGAGGCACCGGAGCGGACGGTCGAGTTGCTGACGGGATTCCTCGCGGGAGCGGCGGCGTGACCGCGATGCGGTCCGCATGCCGCCGCTCCCGCGCGGCGAAGGCTCAGCGCTGCGGGGCGGGGCGCCGCGCCGTCTCGGCCTTGCGGCCGAAGGCGCGGCGCTCTCCGTCGCTCGAGAAGGGGTCGGCGAGGCCGCGTACCCGGATCTGCCAGACCCCGCGGATGCGGGAGCCGGAGGCGAGGAGACGACGGCGGTCCTTGGGCTGCGTGTCGGCGTTCATCATGGCAGGGCCCGATTGCAGCCACCGTGCCAATCGCCCGCTGCCGGAAATCGCCGGATTTTCCGCGACCGGCCCCGCCGGAGTGGCAGGAATCCCGACGGGACGCCCGGCCGCGCGTCGGGATTCTGACAGGGTGGCCGGCTCCCGTGGCAGGCCGGCGCGACGCGGTGTGCCGAGCCCGGGATCGGCTCCCGG
>JAGWVP010000591.1 GCA_018970825.1 bacterium
CCGCTATGGTCGCGGCCTTCCCGGGGGGTGAACCGATGCTGACCGGTGGCGACGACTACGCGCTGCACCAGACGTCCGAGCCGATCGCCCACGTCGCGACGGGCGATCGCAACTTCTACGACCGCTACTTCTTCAACGGCTACACGCCGGGCGGGGACTTCTACTTCGCGGTCGCGCTCGGGGTCTATCCCAACCGGGGGGTGCAGGACGCGGCGGTCAGCATCCTCCACGACGGACGCCACCACGTCGTTCGCGCATCGCGGCGAGCGCCGGCCGACCGACTCGAGACGACGGTCGGCCCGATCGCGGTGCAGGTGGTCGAGCCCTTGCGACGCCTGCGGGTGACGCTCGGGCCGAACGCGTCGGGCGTCGCCCTCGACGCGGAGTTCCGCTGCCGGGGGCCTGTCCTCGAGGAGCCGCGCTTCCAGCGACGCTCGGGCGTCCGGGCGATCATGGACTACACGCGGCTCACCCAGCACGGCTCCTGGCAAGGTCGACTCGCGATCCCGGGCCGCGAGGTCCGCCTCGAGGCCGGGACCTGCTGGGGGTCCCGGGATCGCTCCTGGGGGATCCGGCCGGTGGGCGAGCCCGAGCGCGGCGCCCTCCCGATCCTGCCGCAGTTCTTCTGGCTGTGGGCACCGTTCAATTTTCCCGCGACGCTCACGCACTTCGACGTGAACGAGGAGGAGGACGGCACCCGCTGGCACGAGACCGGGTTCGTGCTTCCCGCCGGGGACCACGACGTCCGGGTCGCACCCGCCCACTCGGTCGCCCACGAACTGCAATGGCGACGGGGGACCCGAAGGATCGAGGGCGGCGGAATCCGGATCGGCTCCGGGTCGGGCGTCGCGAGGATCGCTCTCCGGCCGATCGCGCACTTCACGATGAGCACGCTCGGCTACCTGCACCCGACCTGGGGGCACGGGATCGACCACGGCGACCTCGAGGTCGCCTGCGAGACGGTCGATGCCGTCTCGCCCGACGAGAACTCCCCTCTGCACCTCCACGTCCAGACGCTCTGCGCGGCCCGGCTCGAACGCGAGGGGCTCGCGGCCGAGGAGGGCCTCGGCGTGTTCGAGCAGCTCGTGCTCGGGCCGCACCGACCCTACCGGTTCGACGGACTCATCGACGGCGCGCCCTGACGGCGTCGGACCTCACCAGGAGAAGCCGAGCAGGGCGATCGCCGCCTCCTGCCGCCGCGCGGCACGGACGAGGTAGCCGTCGACGGTCTCGCGGAGCCTCGCCCGGGCATCGGCCCCCGCGCGCTCGGCGCTCGATCGCCCGAGCGGGACCGCCCGGTCGAGGAGTCCGCGGCCCTCGCGGTCGCGGGAGAGAATCGCGTCGAGCGGCTTCGATCCGTCGGCCGAAGAGGCGGCGAGGTGACCGCGGACGTCGCGCAGCAGGTCCGAGGCCGCCGGCCCGGGAAGGGCCGCGAGCAGCGGCATGAGCGCACGAAGGGTCGAGTCGAGGTCGCGATGCTCCTCGACGACGGACTCGTGCTCGACGGGCCACGCCTTCTTCGCGTACTCGAGGAGGAGCGTCGCGTACATGAGCTGCTCCGCGACGAATGGATCGGCGACCGAGGGCGCCACCTCCGACTGGAGCAGGCGCTGGACGGCGGAGAGGATGTCTCCGAGATCGGGTCTCATCGGCTCTCCGGCGCCCGCTCACCCGCGCCGACGAGCTCGAGAAGTTCGCGGGCGAGACGCCCGTTCAGCAGTCCCACGATCGCGAGCGTCGGCTCGTTCGTGCGGCCCTCGCAGAGATTGCGAACCCCGGTGAGGGCGATCGACATCATCTTGGCGGTGCCGAGAACCTGGTAGAAACGCAGGCGCGCCGGGTCGGCGCGCATCCCCGTCAGGGATTCCCAGCGGGCGACGAGGTCCGGCAGGGGCAGGAGTCCGCAGACGCGCCCGCCGCTCGCCCAGTAGGGCATCGCCGCCCAGCCGAGATCCTCGTGCGGGTCGCCGAGGTGCGCCATCTCCCAGTCGAGCATCGCGGTGATGCGCCCCTCGCCGTCGTGGAGGTAGTTGCCCGAGCGATAGTCGGCGTGGACGAGCGTGATCACGTCGCTCTCGGGCAGGTGCTCCTCCATCCAGTCGAAGGCGCGGGTGAGGACGGGATTCGGCTCGATCCGGTCCTTCTCGAAGATGCCCCGCCAGAGGTCGACCGCCCGCCGCGCCGGATCGCGTCCCGGGGCGGGAGCGTCGAGGAAATCGAAGCCGAGCGCCCGCCAGTCGGCCCGGTGGATGCTCGCGAGGATCGAGACGAAGTCGTCGGCACAGCGGTCGCGCATCTC
>JAGWVP010000592.1 GCA_018970825.1 bacterium
GCGAGGACCTCCTCGGCGAACTCGCGGACCTTCGCGTAGCGCTCGAAGTAGCGCTCGATGTAGGCGCTCGCCTCGGACATCGGGATCGAGAGCTCGCGCGAGAGCCGCTGCGGCCCCATGCCGTAGAGCACGCCGAAGTTGATCACCTTCGCGCGCCGTCGCTGATCGGAGGTGACCTCGCCCGGAGCCACGCCGAAGACCTCGGCCGCCGTGCGGCGGTGGATGTCCTCGCCCGAGCGGAACGCCTCGACCAGCACCGGGTCGGAGCTCAGGTGCGCGAGCACGCGCAGCTCGATCTGCGAGTAGTCGCCCGCGAGCAGCACGTGTCCCGGTGGCGCGACGAAGGCCTCGCGGATGCGCCGGCCCTCGGCCGTGCGGATCGGGATGTTCTGCAGGTTGGGCTCGCTCGACGAGAGCCGCCCGGTCGCGGCGACGGTCTGGTGGAAGCGCGTGTGCAGCCGCCCCGTGCGTACGTCGATCGCCGACAGCAACCCCGTCGCGTAGGTCGAGATGAGCTTCTGGAGTGTCCGGTGCTCGACCACCTTCGCCGCGATCGGGTGGCTTTCGGCCAGCCGGGCGAGCACGTCGGCGTCGACCGAAAGCCCGGTCCGCCCCTTGCGGACGCCCTTGGTGGGCAGCTTCAGGCGCTCGAAGAGCACGTCGCGCAGCTGCGGGTTCGACGACACGTTGAACGGTCCGCCCGCGAGCTCGTGGATCTCCTTCTCGAGCGCGTCGGCCGCGGTGCGGAACTCGGCCCCGACCCGCTCGAGCACCGCGCGATCGACCAGGATCCCGCGCGCCTCGACCACCGCGAGCACGCGCGCGAGCGGCATCTCGACGTCGCGGTAGAGCGACTCGCCGCCGGTCGCGGCGAGCTCCGCCTGGAGCGCCCCGCCCACCTCGACGAGCGCCGTCGCGACCGCCGCGGCGCGCGCGTCGGGGTCGCCGCCCTCGGCCGCGGGCAGCTCGCGCCCGAGCCGCTCCCGGGCGAGTCCGTCGATCGAGTGGTCGCGGCGGGTCGCGTCGAGGACGTAGGAGGCGAGACCCACGTCGAGCGGCACGCCGTCGTCGTCGGGCGCGCCGAGCTCCCGGTCGCGGTGCAGGCGGTGGAGGTGCTCCTTCAGGTCGGCGACGAAGAGCGACCGGCCCTCGGTCCCGCCGCCGTCGAGCAGGTCCGCGATCTCGTCGGGAATCTCCGGGCACACGAGCACGGGCTCGCCGGGCGCGGTCGCGACCGCAACGCCGCCCGGCGTCCCGAGCAGACCGGGTGCGGCGAAGGCGACGCCGAGCGTCCGCGCCGTCGCGATCCGCTCCGCGAGCGCGTCGCGGCCGACCCGCTCGACCGCGCTCTCGACGCGGGCCGGGCCCGCCTCGGCGAAGAACCCGCGCAGGATGCGGTCGAACTCGAGCTCCTCGGAGAGCTTGCGCAGCTTCGCGGCGTCGGGCTCCTCCCGCCGCAGGTCGTCGACCCCGACCGGCAGCTCCACGTCGGTGCGGATGGTCGCGAGGAAGCGGCTGTCGCGCGCGGCCTGTTCGCCGTCGGCGAGCAGGGTGCGCACGCGCTGCGCGCCGCGGAGATCGAGGGTCGGCACCTCGTCGAGGCGGCGGTAGAGATCGTCGAGCGAGCCGAACGACGAGATGAGTCGGCTCGCGGTCTTCTCGCCGATCCCCTTCACGCCCGGGATGTTGTCGACCGCGTCGCCCATGAGCGCCATGACGTCGACGACCTGCTCGGGATCGACGCCGAAGCGCTCGCGCACCTGCGCGCGGCCGGTGCGCCGGTCGTGCATCGTGTCGAGGAGCGTCAGGTGCGGCCCGACGAGCTGCATCATGTCCTTGTCGCTCGTGACGACGACGACCTCGAAGCCCCGCTCGATCGCCTGGCGGGCGAGCGTCCCGATCACGTCGTCGGCCTCGACCCCCTCGATCACGAGCAGCGGGAGCCCGAGCGCCTCGACGACCCGCTTGACGAGCGGAATCTGCGAGACGAGGTCCGACGGGGTCTCCGCTCGGGTCGCCTTGTAGTGCTCGAAGGCCTCGTCGCGGAAGGTCTTGCCCGGGGCGTCGAGCGCCACCGCGAGGTGCGTGCCGGCGCTCTCCCGCAAGAGCTTCACGAGCATGCTCGTGAAGCCGTAGGCCGCCCCGGTCGGCACCCCGGAACGCGTGCTCAGGGGCGGCAGGGCGTGGAAGGCGCGGAACAGGATCCCGCTGCCGTCGACCAGGTACAGGCGCTTCGAGCGGGAAGCCTCCGACACCCCGACGGACTACCAGACGGCTCGGGCCGGCGTCCATGCACG
>JAGWVP010000593.1 GCA_018970825.1 bacterium
AGGAAGCCGCCGGTGCCGTGGCAGAGCGCGACCTTCGCGCCTTCGACCTGCCGCGCCCCGGTCTCGCCCCGCAGCTGTCGCACGGCCTCGATCACGAGGAAGATGCCGCGCATGCCCGGGTGGTTCGAGGAGAGCCCGCCGCCGTCGAGGTTCACCGGCAGGGCACCCCCGAGGCCGATCCGACCGCCCGACACGAAATCACCGCCCTCGCCGGGCTTGCAGAAGCCCAGGTTCTCGAGGGTCAGCAGCACCGTGATCGTGAAGGAGTCGTAGATCATGCAGAGGTCGACGTCGTCGTGCGAGACGCCGGCGCGCTCGAAGGCCCGCGCGCCCGACTGGCGTGCGGCGATGTCGAGGATGTCCCGCTTGCCGACTCCCGGGTGGCGGTTCGCGACCCCGGCGCCGAGCACGCGGACCGGCTTGCGGCGCAGGTCGCGGGCGCGCTCGGCGGAGGTGACGACGAGTGCGCCGCCGCCGTCGGAGATCACGCAGCAGTCGAGCAGGTGGAGCGGCGAGGAGATCATGCGCGAGGCGAGCACGTCGTCGACCGTGATCGGGTCGCGGTACTTGGCGTCGGGGTTGAGCGCGGCATGGCGCCGCATCGTGACGGCGATCTCGGCGAGCTGCTCGCTCCGGGTTCCGTACTGGTGCACGTGGCGCTGGGCCGCCATCGCGTAGGCGCCGACGATCGTCGGCCCGTAGGGCAGGTCGAACTGGTCGGGCGGGTCGGTCGCGAAGCCGCCGCCGGTGCCGATCGCGAAGCGCTCGGAGGCCGCCGTGCTGCCGTAGGTGACGAGCGCGGTCGTGCAGAGACCCGCGCGGATCGCGGCCCCGGCGTAGGCGACCTGGGCCACGAAGGACGAGCCGCCGATCGCGGTCGAGTCGATCCAGTCGGGCCGGAGACCGAGGTGGTGGCACATCGAGAGCGCGCCGATCGGCCCGACGCCCGAGGTCGCGTAGCCGTCGACGTCCGACGGGCGCAGGCCCGCGTCCTCGAGCGCGCCGCGCGCGGACTCCGCCGCGATCTGGAACGCGGTCTTGTCCGGCGCCCAGCGGCGCGGGTGCTCGAACGCGCCGACGATCGCGATCTCGTCGCGGAGACTCATGCGGCGGCGAGCTCCAGGATCGCGGCATCGACCTCGGCGGGGCGCTCGAGGTGGGCGACGTGCCCCGCGCCCTCGACCAGTCGCAGGCACGCACCCGGGATCGCGGCCGCGAGCTCCCGCGCACGATCGGGCGGGCAGAGCCGGTCCGCGTCTCCGTTCAGGACGACGACCGGGCAGGCGACCTTCGCAAGCGACGCGCGCAGCGCGCTCGCGCGGTAGGCGAGGACGTCGCCGAGGCGCACCTTGGGATCGGTCTTCACGAGCTCGCCCCAGAACTCCCTCATGACCGCCATGTCGGGCGACGGGCCGAAGAAGGGCGTGTCGAACTGCTGCCCGATGCGGCCGCGCACGACGTCGCGCAGGGTCTCGACCGCCGCGTCGGGGATCGCGGACTCGGCCGCGGTGCCGATCGTCGCGACCGCGCGCACGCGACCGGGAGCCGCGAGCGCCGTCGCGAGGGCGACCTGCCCGCCGTAGCCGTGGCCGACCAGGATCGCGGGCGGGACGCGGAGGCCTTCGAGCACGCGGCCGAGGACGCCCGCCGCCTCCTCGACGCTCGCGGGCGCGTCGAGCCCGCTCGAGCGGCCGTGCCCGGGCAGGTCGACCGCGACCGCTCCGTGCGCGGCGCCGAGTCGACCGACCGCGCCGCGGAACATCGCGGCGCTGCCACCCTCGCCGTGGACGAAGACGATCGCCGCCCCGCGGTCGAACGCCGGCGGAACGCCCGGGAGGGTCGTGCGGCCGGCGTGCGCGTAGTGGATCGCGGTCCGGTCGTCGAGGTGGAGGTACTTGGTGGGCATGCGCGTCCCGTCGGACCGCGTCCTTAAAACGGACCGCGCGGGCCCGAGTCAAAGCCCTCCTCTTTCCTCGGGCCGGAACCGCCGCCGGGAGGCCGCCGGCGCGAACGTGCCCCGGCCCGGCGTCAGGGCGCCCGTTCGACGGAGTTGCTCGTTCCGGTCTCGCCGCCGACCGTGCGTAGCGTGATCGGCGCACAGCGCCCGTCGGTGACGAGCCCGGTCGCGTGGTTGTCGCGCGCGCCGAAGAAGCGGTGGCAGAAGTCGGTCTTCACGATCGTGTCGCCGGTCATCACGTTGTCGTGGGGGTAGGTCCAGGCCCCCGACTGTAGGTAGGCCTGCAGCATGTAGCCGTCGCCCTTCAGGTAGTTTCCTTCGAAGACGTTGC
>JAGWVP010000594.1 GCA_018970825.1 bacterium
GCCGGCGGCGTCGGCCTGATCCTCTGCCAGTGGGCTCGCTCGCTCGGCGCGACCGTCATCGGCACGGTCGGGTCGCGCGAGAAGGCGGAGCTCGCGCTCGCCCACGGCGCCCACCACGCGATCCTCTACCGCGACGAGGACTTCGTCGCGCGGGTGCGCGAGATCACCGGCGGCCGGCTCTGCGACGTCGTCTACGACGGCGTCGGGCGCGCGACCTTCCCGGCCTCGCTCGACTGCCTGCGGCCGCTCGGCCTGTTCGTGAGCTTCGGCAACGCCTCGGGCCCGGTCGGACCGTTCGACCTGTCGCTGCTGACGGCGAAGGGGTCGCTCTTCGTGACCCGTCCCTCGCTCTTCTCCTACGTCGCGCGGCGCGAGGACCTGGTCGCCACCGCGAACGAGCTCTTCGAGGTGGTCGCGGGCGGGAGCGTGAAGATCCCGGTGCACCACCGCTTCCCGCTCCGCGACGCGCAGGGGGCGCACCGCGCCCTCGAGGGACGCGAGACCACCGGGTCGATCGTGCTGCTGCCGTGAGGCCGCCGGGGACGGACGGCGTCGGCCGACCGTCCCCGGAACCGCCTGCGCGCTTCAGGCGCGCGACTGCTTCAGGATCTTCTCCAGGTCGAGAGACTTCGCCTGCGCCTCGACCTGCTCGCGGACCTTCGGGTAGAGCGCGATCGCCTCGCCGCGGAAGCGCTCGAAGAGCTTGCGGAGGTCGTCCGCGGAGAGCTGGCGGCCCTGCGCGTAGTACTGCCGGGCCGCGTGGCCGAGCGCCCAGGTCGACGCGAAGGTCACCGCGGCGCCGGCCGCGACGCCGGTGAGACCGCCGACCGCGCGTCCGAGGATGCCGCCCGTGACGCCGCCCAGCACGCGGCGGACGACGGTCTCGGCGATCTGCGCCGCGGCGCCCAGCCCGAGCGCGCCCATCAGGTCCTTCGCCTGCTCGGCGTCGAGCGGCTGCCCGGCGGCCTGCCCGATGCGGTAGACGAGGCGCGCCTGCAGCGGGAGGATCGCCAGGTTCGCGAGCCGGTCGGGCAGGAGCTCGCAGGCCGCCGTCGCGATCGACTGCTGCAGGATCAGGTCGTCGAGCCCGGCACCGGTCGCGTTGCCGGCGGGGTGCTCGACCACCTCGAGCGGGCGAGCGGTCGAACCCGCGAAGTCGGTGGCACGTCGCTCGGCGGCCGAGGTGGAGTTCTCGTCGAGCCCGAGTGCCCCCCGGAGCTGGTCGAGGAAGCGCTTCTCGCCGGCGTCGGCGACGCCGTCGGCCATGACGACCGCGACGGCGGCCTCCCAGGCGGCCTTCTTCGCCTCGGCGCCGGAGAGGCGCTGCGCGGTCTCGGCCAGCGAGACCGACCCCAGCGCGACCCGGCCGGCGATCGCGTCGAGGTCGGCGGCGCCGAGCGTGGTGCCGAGCGCGCGCACGCGATCGAGCTCGGCCGGCGTCGCCGTGCCGTCGGCGAGCGCCGCCATGATCGCGATGGTGAAGATCGGGTCGCGGTCGTTCTCGTTCATTTCGACTCTCCCTCCTTCGTCCCCGGCTCGAAGTCGAGCGACAGGGAATTCACGCAATAGCGAAGGCCGGTCGGCCTCGGGCCGTCCTCGAAGACGTGGCCCAGGTGCGAGCCGCACCTCGCGCAGAGGATCTCGGTGCGTCGCATGCCGTGGCTGCGGTCCTCCTCGACGGCGACCCGGTCCGCGGCGACCGGCTCCCAGAAGCTGGGCCAGCCGCTTCCCGAGTCGTATTTCGCCGACGACGAGAAGAGGTCGGCTCGACACGCGGCGCAGCAGTACGTGCCCTGCTCGTGGTGGTCCCAGTAGCGCCCGGTGAAGGCACGCTCGGTCGCCTTGCGGCGACACACCTCGAACTGGTCGGGGCCGAGCTGCGCGCGCCACTCCTCGTCCGACTTCACGACCTTATCCTGCGACATGTCTTCGGGCTCCGTCCGGTGCGCGCGGCCGCGGAAGGCGGCGGCGTTCCGGTCGGCCCGATCCTACCCCCGGAACCCGGAGCGGGCGAGGCGCGGAATCGCGCCGTCCGCGGGGGCCCGCTCAGTGCGAGCTCTCTCCCCGCGGGCTCGCTCCCGGCGGGACGTCGCCGTGCGGGGCCGCGTCGCCCCAGACCTCGTGCAGGCGGGCGTCGCGACCGCAGGACCACCGGTAGTAGCGGTACTTCACCGGGTTCTTGCGGTGAGAAGCCCATAAGCGCATAACCCATTGATTTTACTGCCGTTTCTTGAACGGACGGACCCGGATGATGGCATCATCCGGGTTTCGCCTCTGTGCAACGGTGA
>JAGWVP010000018.1 GCA_018970825.1 bacterium
AGCGAGATCCTGCTCACCGAGGGCGTGAGCACGCTCGTCGCCGGGCTGTTCGGCGGCGTGATCCAGACCACCCCCTACATCGGTCACCCTGCCTACAAGCGGATGGGCGGTCGCGCCGCGTACACGCTCGCGACCGGACTCTTCGTCGGCCTCGGCGGCGTCTTCGGCTACCTGTCCTGGCTCGTCCACGCGCTGCCGGAAGTCGTGGTCGTCCCGATCCTGGTCTACGTCGGTCTCGAGATCGCCGCGCAGTGCTTCCACGCGGCACCGGCCCGCCACGCGCCCGCGGTCGCCGCGAGCTTCCTGCCGTCGCTCGCGAACCTCGCGGTCATCCTGGTCGGCCAGATGCTCGCCTCGGCGCAGGTGTCGCCCGGCTCGCTGACGGGGGAGGCCGCGACGACCTGGGGTGCGCTCTCGCTGCTCGCCGCGGGTTTCGTCTTCTCCTCGATGCTCCTCGGCTCCGCCGTCGCCTTCCTGGTCGACGGCGCGTGGTGGTCGCTCGCGGCGACGCTCGCGATCGCCGCGATCGCCGCCTGGTTCGGGCTCATCCACTCGCCGCTTCCCGGCGGAGCGGCCTTCCTGCCGTGGAACGTCGACGACCACCGACCGGTCGCGATCGGGCTCGGCTACGCGACCGTGGCGGCGGTCGCCGCGCTCGCGGCCCTGCGCAGCCGCCGACCCCCGACCTGACGCGGGACAGCGGTTGGCCTCCCGCCGTGGCATGGTGCGGGGCCATGAAGGATCCCTTGAAGCCCTGGACTCCTGCCGCCCCGGAGCCTCTCCGCCGCTCGGAGGTCGAGGTCGTGCGCGATTTCTCCGGTACCGCCCTCGGCTCGCTGATCCGGGAGCCCGACGGCCAGGTCGTGGCGAAGGACGAGTCCTATCGGACGATCGGACGTTTCGACGGGCGCAAGACCGTCGACGAACTCGGCCGGCCGCTCATGCCCGGCGACATCACGAAGACCCTCGTGCTCGAGGCGGCCGCGAAGCGGGGCAAGCGCCGGTTCTAGTTCCGGACGACCCCGGGCCGCTTCAGCCGACCTCGCGCATGAGCTTCACGTAGCCGTCGAGGATCGGCAGGCAAACGTCGGCTCCTGCGGGCGGCAGCCACAGCGCGACCCTCTCGACCCCGGCCGCTGCGAAGCCCCCGATCGCCGGGGCCCTCGGCGGTGCACCGAAGACGGTGACCGACAGGCTCTCGCGCTCTCGCCCGGCGGCCTTCGCTCGTTCCCACAGGTCGCGGATCCCGCCCTCGAGATCGTCGCGCCCGGCGATCGGCATCCAGCCGTCGCAGTATTCGACGACGCGCTGGCGGCCGCGCGCGCTGCCGGTCCCGAGCAGGATCGGCGGGTGCGGCCGCTGCGCCGGCTTGGGCCAGCTCCAGATCGGGTCGAAGTTCACGTGCTCGCCGTGGTACGAGGCCTCTTCCTCCGTCCAGATCGCCTTCATCGCCTCGACGCGCTCGCGGAGAATCGACCAGCGGCGCTTGAAGTTCGTTCCGTGGTTCTCCATCTCCTCGGCGTTCCAGCCTCCCCCGATGCCGAAGATCACGCGGCCGCCCGACAGCGAGTCGAGCGTCGCGACTTCCTTGGCGAGCAGGATCGGGTCGCGCTCGACGACGAGGCAGATCCCCGTCCCGACCCGCAGCGTGCGGGTCGCCGCCGCCGCCATCGCCAGCGCGACGAACAGGTCGTTCGTTCGCTTGTACTCGTTCGGCAGGTCGGGGCCCCCGGGCCAGGGGCTGCGACGGCTCGTCGGGATGTGGGTATGCTCGGGAAAGAAGAGAGACTCGAACCCCCGCTCCTCGCAGGCTCGTGCGAGGTCGGCCGGGTGCATGGCCAGGTCGGTCGAGAACTGGATGACGCCGAACTTCATGAGGTCCTCCTCTGACCCGCCGAGGTTCGCACCGCCGGGACGGCCGCGCCAGAGGCCTCCGGGTCGCCGAGCAGTTGGCTAGCCCCGTGCCGAGTTGATACGCCTTGCGGCCATGCAGACCCGTCGAGAACGGCACTTCCGACCGGCCCTCGCGGCCACCCTCCTCGCCGCCGCGATGACGACGGCGTCGTGCACCGACCCCCAGGCCCCGCCCGCCCCGGGCGCTTCCGCGGCGAAGCCACCACCGCCGGCCGCGGCCGCGAAGGTGGTGACGAGCACGCGGTCCCCCGACGACTCCGAGAAGGCGGCCATGATCGAGGTCCTCCAGGCCGAGACCGAGGAGAACAGGCGCGCCTGGTTTCTCTACTCGGCGGGACAGGACGAGTCGGCGGCGCTCGCGAAGTCGCTCGCCCAGGTCTTCGAGTCCGCCGGCTGGAAGACGACGACGCGCGAACTGCGCGGCATGGCTCTCAAGCCCGGGGTCTCGATCCTCGCGGCCGAGGAGGAGCCGCCCGAGTGGGTCGGCACGGTGAACGAGGCGCTCGGCAAGGGCGGCCTCGATCCCAAGTTCGGCACGGGATACCGCGCGTTCTACGAGGAGAAGAAGAAGGAGAACCCGGCCTGGCCCGGAATCGCGCTCGGTGCGGACGAGGTCTTCGTCGTCGCCATCGGCCCCGCGAACTGAACGCGCCATGTACATCGGGACCAGCGCCGAGAACCATCCCGACAAGATCGCCCTGATCTTCGGCGACACGGGAGCGACGCTCACCTACCGCGAGCTCGACGAGCGCTCGAACCGCGTGGCCCAGGCCCTGTGGGCCTGGGGCCTGCGACCGGGCGATGCGGTCGCCGCGATCATGACCAACGAGGAGCGCTTCTTCGAGCTCTTCTGGGGCGCGATGCGCTCGGGTCTCTTCTTCACCCCGGTCAACTGGCACCTCTCGGCGGAGGAGATGCAGTACGTCGTCGACGACTGCGACGCGAAGGTGCTGTTCGCGAGCGCGAAGGTCCGGGACGCCGCGGCCGCGATCGCCGGGCAGGTGCCCAAGGTGCAGAAGCGCCTCGCGGTCGGCGGCGACATCCCCGGCTTCGAGCGCTACGAGGAGGTCGTCGGAGCCTTCCCCGCGACGCGCATCGCCGACGAGCGCGAGGGCGGGACGATGATCTACTCGTCCGGCACGACCGGCCGGCCCAAGGGCGTGCGCCCGCAGATCCAGTTCCAGCCGGCCGGCACGGGCTCGGTGATCCCCGGGACGCTCGGCTTCGCGATGATCTTCGGTCTCGACGAGAAGGACACCTACATCTGCCCGGGCCCTCTCTACCACGCGGCTCCGCTGCAGTTCTCGCAGATCCACCTGCGCCTCGGCGCGACCGTCTGCGTGATGGAGAAGTTCGACGCCGAGAAGGCGCTCGCCTTCATCGACCGCTTCAAGATCACTTCGAGCCAGTGGGTCCCGACGCACTTCTCCCGCATGCTCCGGCTCCCCGAGGAGACGCGGGGCAAGTACGACCTGTCGAGCCTCAGGATCGCGATCCATGCGGCCGCCCCGTGCCCGATCCCCGTCAAGCAGGCGATGATCGAGTGGTGGGGGCCGAAGATCATCGAGTACTACGCCGGCACCGAAGGCGGCGGGACGCTCATCCGCTCGGAGGAGTGGATGACCCACAAGGGCTCGGTCGGCCGGCACTGGGCGGGCGGCACCGTCCACATCCTCGACGAGGAGGGCCGCGAGGTCACCGAGCCGAAGGTCGACGGCGGCGTCTACTTCGAGGCACCCGACGACCCGAACGCGCGTTTCCGCTACCACAAGGACGAGGCGAAGACCGCGACCACCTACCGCGGGAACCTCTTCACGCTCGGCGACATCGGCCACCTCGATGCCGAGGGATATCTCTACCTGACCGACCGCAAGTCCCACATGATCATCTCCGGCGGCGTGAACGTCTACCCGCAGGAGGTCGAGAACTGCCTCGCCATGCACCCGCAGATCGAGGACGTGGCGGTGATCGGCGTGCCGCACGCGGACATGGGCGAGGAAGTGAAGGCCGTCGTCCAGCTGCGCCCGGGCATCGAGGCGAGCCCCGGGCTCGCGGACGAGATCATCGCCTACGCCCGCGAGCACATCGCGCACTACAAGGCCCCGCGCAGCGTCGACTTCGTCGAGGCCCTCCCCCGCATGGAGAACGGCAAGATCTACAAGCGGCTGCTCCGCGACCGGTACTGGGCCGGGCATTCTTCGCGGATCTGAACCGCGTCGCGGCGGTCCCACCTCCTTGGAATACCGGATCACCCGCGCCGACCGTGCGCCGCTGCCGCCGAGTTGGGCGGCGGAGCCGCGCTACCTCGGCTACCGCGACGCCGATCGCGCCTTTCCCTGGGCGGGCTTCTTCCGAGCCTCGACCCTGCCGGTGCAGCCGCACGTCGTGGAGTCGCTCGTCGCGGGCCCGTTTCCGCGCGAACTCGGCTACGGGCTCGGCGAAGTCGTCGACCGGCTCGAGCGCCCGGGGCACGAGCCGGTCGAGACGGGCTGGACGCGCCTCGCCGACGGCGTCGTCCTCGTGTCCGTGCTCACGCACATGCCTCGCGTGACGGCCGCGATGTGGGACTGGTGGTTCGGATGGCACGGCCGCGAGTCGTCCCGCTACAAGCTCTGGCACCCGACCGCGCACCAGTTCACCGCGATGGGCGAAGACCGGAGCGCCGACCGGACGCTCTCCGACCGGCAGCGCTGGGTCGAGAACGTGAGCTACGTGGACGAGTACGTCGGCGCGCAGGTGCAGCGGCTCGCGATCCGCTTTCTCGACCCCGCGCGCCTGGGCTTCGAGGAGCGACCCGGCCAGCTCCAGGTGTGCGCCCGGGTCTCGCTCTCGACGAGGCCGATCGCGATCGGCTGGCTCGTGCACCAGGTCCGTCCGACCGGCGACGGTTGCGAGATGCGGAGCCGATTCTTCCTGAACGACGCCGCGATGCTGCCGCTCCCCGCCGGGTCGCTGCCGCCCGATCTGCCCTCCCGGCTCGTGACCACCGACCTCGGTCGCGGCGTCGTCACGCCGCTCGTGCCCACGATGGTGGCCCGGATGATCTCGCCGACGCTCGGTCCCGACATGGTCCACCACTGCGCGGCCGAGATGAACCACCTCGCGAGCTTCCTGCCGGAACTCCACGAGCAGTTTCGCGACGTGCCCTGACCCGGCCCGCGGAGCGGACGGGGTCGGGGCACCCGCGGTCAGGGTGCGAGCGAGGCGGGACCCTCTCCGGCCGGCGCCGGGGCCATCGCGCGGAGCGCGTGCGTGCTGCCGAGCGGGACGAGGTACCCGGCGAGGTGCCGCTCCGCTCCGCCCGCCGGCGAGCGCACGTCCTCGACGCCGTAGAAGTCGTTCTGCACGTACTCCGGCGTGATCGTCACGACCGAGTAGCCCCGCTCGACCAGGTCGGTCCAGGCGAGGTGGGGACACGCGCGCGCGAGCTGTTCCTCCTCGGTCGTGACCGGGACGAAGGGCAGGTAGGGCGAGGTGACCGAGGTGGTGATGAACTCGACCGCGAGCGAGCCTTCACCGGTCGCGGCGACGTAGCCCGACCACGGATCGCGCGGCAGGTCGAACACGCAGGCCCCGTGCAGGTCGCCGGTCAGGACGACCACGTTGCCGCGACCGTGGCGCTCGAACGAGTCGTAGAGGCGCTGGCGCGCGGCCGGGTAGCCGTCCCACTGGTCGAAGAAGACGGGGCGGTGGTCGACGTCGTCGTAGGTGAAGTGGGCGAGGGCGATCTGCTGGCCGAGGATCTGCCAGGATGCCTCTCCGGCCGCGAGTTCGTCGTCGAGCCAGGCCTCCTGCGCCGAGCCGAGCATCGTCCGCTCCGGGGTGTCGAGCGAGGGATCGCTGATCGAGCCGGAGCGCTCCTCCGCCCGGGTGTCGAGCAGCCGGAGTTCCGCGAGGTCGCCGAAGCGCACGCTGCGGTAGATCGAGTCCGCCGCCCCTCCCCGGATCGGCATGTACTCGTGGTAGGCCTGCTTGGCGGCGAGGATCCGATCGACGTAGTCCCCGTCGGTCGCCGGGTTGTGCGAGAGCAGGTCGGTCCCGTCCGAGGTCGCGTCGTTGACGAGCTCGTGGTCGTCCCAGACGACGAACCACGGGTGCTGCCGATGCGCCTCCTGGAGGTCCGGATCGCTGCGGTACTTCCGGTACCTCGCCCGGTAGCCTTCGAGGTCGACGCACTTCCCGGCCGGAGCCGTCTCGCGCACGATCTCGTCGCCGAAGGGATAGAACCCCTGCGCGTACTCGTAGATGTAGTCGCCGAGGAAGATCACGCCGTCGAGGTCGGCGCGCTCCGCGATCCGTCGGTACGCGTGGAAGTAGCCGTAGCCGTAGTTGGAACAGCTCGCGACGGCGAGGCGAAGCTCCTCGACCGAGCCCGTGGGCAGCGTGCGCATGCGGCCGGTCGGCGACTCCACGCCGAGCGCGAAGAAGCGGTAGTAGTAGGTGCGACCGGCCTCGAGGCCATCGACGTCCACCTTGAGAGCGTAGTCGGTCGACTCGTCGACGGGAACGCTGCGCGCGACCACGCGACGGGCGAACGCGGGATCGACCGCGACCTCGAGCCAGGCGTCGACCGTTCCCGCGTCGAATCCGGGCGAGACGTGCGTCCAGAGGACGATCGCGTCAGCGAGCGCGTCGCCGCTCGCGACGCCGAGATCGAACATCGTGTCCGGCCCGGGAGGCCCCGACCAGTCGTACCTCGGCAGGCCGCTGCTCTCGTCGCCGCAGGCCGTGACGTTCGGAAGCAGGCCGGCGGCGAGAGCCGCACCGGCCGTCTTGAGCCATTCGCGTCGGGTGATTCCCATGAGTCCTCCTCGGGCGTCGACCCGGACCCTACTGCGGCACCGGCGGACTTGCCCAGAGGGAATCGTCGGAAATCGATCGCGTTGACCCCGCTCCCCGGGGTGGTAGCCGACACGGGACGATGATCTCGCTCGTGACCATGCGCGAAATCGAGGCGATCTTCGAGATCCTCGATCGCCTCGGGGTCTCCCGCGAGGCGGTCGTGATCCCGCTGCGTCCGGCCTCCCCCGGCTCCGTCTCCCGGCGCCCGGACGGGCGGTTCGAGATCGTGGTCGAGGCCGAGCGCGCGCTCGACGACTGGCTGCCGGAGGTCGAGGCGCGACTCGTCGAGATGGGGGCGGGCGGCGGCCCGACGGCCGGGCCGCCCGGCGGCGCCGATCGCGGTTCCGGGCGCCCGTGATCACGGCGGATACCCCGCTCGGCGAGCACGTCACCGTTCTCGCCGACGAACACGGCGGCCGCTACCCGTTCGGCAACTCGCTGCTGCTGCGCGGCGACGACCAGACGGTGGTCGTCGACCCCTCTCTCGTCCTGGTCTCCCGCGAGGCGCGCGACCGCCCGAGGGTCGACCGGGTGGTGCTGAGCCACTGCCACGAGGACCATCTCGCAGGGCTGCACCTGTTTCCGCGCGCACGCGTCCAGGTCCACGAGGCCGACCTGCCCGGACTGCGCTCGATCGACGGGATGATGGCGATCTACGGCATGCAGGGCCCCGCGGAGGACGCTTTCCGTGAGGCGGTCGTCCGCGACTTCCACTGGGTCGAGCGCGCCGACGCCGAGCCCCTTCGCGGCGGCGACGTCGTCGACCTCGGCGGGTGTCGACTTCGCGTGATCCACGCGCCGGGACACACCCGGGGCCATTGCGTCTTCGCGATCGAACCCGACGGCGTCGTCTATCTCGGCGACATCGAGCTCACGGGCTTCGGTCCCTATTACGGCGACGCGTGGTCCTCGCTCGAGGACTTCGAGCGGACGCTCGCGATGGTCCGCGAGATCGACGCCCGCTGGTACGCGACCTTCCACCACGTCGGCGTCCTGGAGGGACGCGAAGCCTTCCTCGAGCGACTCGACCGCTTCGCCGCGATGATCGGCGACCGCGAACGCCGGCTGCTCGCGTTCCTCGCGGAGCCGCACGACCTCGACGAGATCGTGCGCCACCGCTTCGTCTACCGCCCCGGGGACGCGGTGCCGTGGGCCGACGCCGTCGAGCGTCGCAGCATGGCGCAGCACGTCGACCGGCTGCTCGCCGCCGGCCGTCTCCAGGAAGTCGAGCCCGGCCGCTGGCGAGCGACCCGCGCCTAGCGGTCGTTGCGAACCAGCTTCGCGGTGACCTGGCTCATCATCTCGATCGCCTGGCGCCGCGGCAGGGACGCGATCGCCTGGGCACCCATCCGGTTCAGCTCTCCCGGCACGAGGACGGTCGCGTCGCCTCCGAGCGCGTCGAGCGCCTCGCGGACGACGTCGGCGGGGTCCATGACCATCGGACCGGTGACGTCCGCGCCGGGCCCCTGCGAGGTGAGCCACCCCGGCGTCCGGGTCGAGCCCGGCTGCACGGCCAGCACGTCGATGCCGCGATCGTGCAACTCGGCCCAGAGGGCGTCGGAGAGCACCAGGTCGAAGGCCTTGGTCGCGGCGTACACGGCGAGCTGCGCGGACCCGACGTTTCCCGACATGGACGAGAGCAGCACGATGCCGCCTCGCCCGCGCCGTGCCATCGCCGGGGCGAGCGCGTGGACGAGCAGCATCGGCGCGCGGCAGTTCACGTCGAGCATGCGTGCCATGTGCGCCGGGTCCATCTCGAGGAAGGGGGCGACCGTGCCGAGGGCGGCGTTGTAGACGAGAAGCCCGATCTCGCGGTCGCCGACCGCGCGCGCGACCGCGTCGACCACGTCCGCGCGTCCCAGGTCGACCACCGCGGGAACCACGTCCACGCCGTGCTCCCTTCGGATCGCGTCGCAGGTCGCGACGAGCGGCGCCTCGTCGCGATCGACCAGGACGAGGTCGAGCCCCCGCGCGGCGATCTGGCGCGACCATTCGGCGCCGAGGCCGACGGCGGCGCCGGCGACCAGCGCACGGGGTCCGTAGCGGGAGGGAAACTCGGAAGCGTCGGGCATGCCGGGTTCTACCGCGCGGGGCGACGCGAAAGGAAGGAACGCGGATCGAGCGCCGCCCTTGGCTCGAACTCGGCGCGCCGCCTAGGATCCGGGCAGTCCCCCCTCGCATCCGGCTGCATCGAGCCGGCACGAGGAACGAAGGAGGTCCTTCGGACATGACGACCGAGATCCACCCGGCCGCGCACGAGGAAGCGGTCGTCCACCTGCCCGACGGCTACTCGATCCGCTCGATGGAGACCGGCGACTACCCGGAGGTCGGCCTGATCTGCGCCGCCGTCTACCCCGGCGAGACGCCGTACACCGAAGCCGAACTCGCGGATCACCACGCGGTCTTCCCCGAGGGGCAGTTCGTCGTCGAACACGAGCCCAGCGGTCGCGTCGCCGGCGTCCACTTCACGCTTCGGCTCGACCTCGCGCACTTCCACCTCGACGACGACTGGGAGACGCTCACGGAGCACGACACCTTCGCCGACCATGACCCCGGCGGCCACACCCTCTACACCGCCGACATGATGACCCACCCGCGCCACCAGCATCACGGCATCGCGCGCGCCCTCACCGAGGCGGCTCGCGGCCTCGCGCGCGGACGCGGCCTCTGGCGCATGGTCGGAGGCAGCCGCCTCTCCGGCTACCACGAGTGGGTCGGACGGCTGTCGCCCGACGAGTACGTCGATCGCGTGAGCCGCGGGGAGATGGTCGATCCCGTCCTGACCGCCCACCTCCACGACGGCTGGCAGGCGGTCGCGCCGATCTTCGGCTACCTGCCGCGCGACGAGGAGAGTGCCGGCTGGTCGGCCGTCATCCAGTGGCTGAACGACGCGTGCCCGCCTCCGCCCGGCTTCGACGTGTCGCGGCTGTCGAGGCGATCGAACGCGTCGTGAGCGCCGACTCTGTCGCCATCGACGGCCGCTCGCCGAAGTCGTGGTTCGACGAGGCGAAGCTCGGCGTCTTCGTGCACTGGGGCCTCTACTCCGTGCCGGCCTGGGCACCGCTCGGCCCGGACCTGCAGACCCTCCTCCACGACGAGGGACCGCGCGAGATGCTCCGCCGCATGCCCTACGCCGAGTGGTACATGAACACGATGGCGATCCCGGGATCGCCGACACGAGCGCACCACGTCGCGACCCGGGGGGCGGACTTCGCGTACGACGACTTCCGCCCCGCCTTCGACGAGGGGAGCGCGGAGGCCGACCTCGACGCGATCGCCGGTCTCGCGGCCGACGCGGGTGCGGGCTACCTCGTGCTCACCTCGAAGCACTCCGACGGCTTCGCCCTCTGGCCGACCGCCCAGAAGCATCCGAGGAAGGGCGACTGGCACGCCCGGCGCGACCTGGTCGGCGGTCTCGCCGACGCCGTGCGCGCAAGCGGGCTCCGCATGGGACTCTACTACTGCGCCGGCTACGACTGGTCGTACGTCGGACACCCCATGCGACGGGGCGCGGACCTCCTGCTCGGCATCCCGACTACGCGCGACTACGAGCGCTTCGCCGCGGCCCAGGTGCGCGAGCTCGTCGACCGCTACGCCCCGGACGTCCTGTGGGGCGACGTCGCCTGGCCGGTGGGCGACGAGATCGACGCGCTCGTCGCGCACTACCGCGCCAAGGTCCCCGACGGTCTCGTGAACGACCGCTTCGCGGTGATCCCGGGGCTCGACGGCCGCCCCCGCCGGGCGCTGCTGCGCGTCGCCGGGCGCGCGGTGGAGGCGCTCTGGTCGCGCCTCCCGTCGGAGCGAAGACGGCTCGTGTTCCCGCCGTCGCCGCTCGCGGACTTCACCACGCCCGAGTACCGCGTGCCGGACATTCTGCCGGAGGGGAAGTGGGAGCTCGCCCGCGGCATCGGGCACTCGTTCGGCGCCAACCTCGCCGAGGGACCCGGGGAGATCCTCGCCGGTGACGCCCTCGTGCGCCTGTTCTGCGAGGTCGTGGCCGGGGGCGGGAACCTGCTCGTCGGCGTCGGTCCGGACGCGCACGGCCGGGTGTCCGGGGCACAGGCGGCGCCGCTGCGGGAACTCGGGGCCTGGCTTCGCCGCAACGCCGCGGCGATCCGCGGGAGCCGGCCGTGGACGGTCTCCGGCGGGCGCACGGCCGAAGGCGGACGGTGGGCCGCGACGGTCACCGCGGGAGTCGTGCATCTCCTGCTGCTCGACCCGCCCGCTCGCGGGGACGTCGTCGTGCGCGGGCTCTCGTCGGAGCGCGTCGTCGCGGCGCACCACCTCGGCCTCGACCGTCGTCTCGCGGTGCGAGCAGCCGAGGGGGACCTCGTCGTGTCGCTGCCGGACGCGAGGCCGGCGGAGGCCGTCGAGGTCGTGCGACTCGAGGGCGAGCCTCGTCCCCGCTGATCGCGGCCTCGTCGGACGCGCCTCGAGGCGCGTGTCACCAGGTGTCGACGCAGGGGCGTTTTCGTCCGGCTCGCGGCGGTGGCGGAGGAACCGCCCGCAGCGCCGCCGCGACCCGGCGCCGCGACTCGGCCGGGTCGATCACGTCGTCGATCTCGAAGTGGCTCGCGGTGTTGAGCGCCTTGCCGCGCTCGTAGGCCTTCGCGACCATGAAGTCGAAGGCCCGGCGTCGCTCGTCGGGGTCGGCGATCGCCTCGAGTTCTTTGCGGAAGCCGAGCTTCACCGCGCCCTCGAGCCCCATCCCGCCGAACTCGCCGGTCGGCCACGACACGGTGAAGACCGGCGCCTTGTGGCTGCCGCCGGCCATCGCCTGCGCGCCGAGTCCGTAGGACTTGCGCAGCACGATCGTCATCGTCGGGACGGTGAGGCTCGCGCCGACGACGAACAGCCGCGCGCAGTGGCGGACGAGCGCCGTCTTCTCCGCCTCGGGCCCGACCATGATCCCGGGCGTGTCGCACAGGAACAGCACCGGCAGGTCGAAAGCGTCGCAGAGCTGCAGGAAGCGGGCGGCCTTGTCGGCAGCCGGCGCGTCGATCGCGCCTGCGAGGTGCTTCGGGTCGTTCGCCACCACGCCGACCGGCCGGCCTTCGATGCGCGCGAGCGCGGTCACCATGCCCGTCCCGAAGCCGCGTCGCAGCTCGAGGACCGACCCCGCGTCGGCCATCGTCTCGATCACCGAGCGGACTTCGTAGACCCGCAGCCGGTTCTCGGGGATGGCATGTCGCAGGGCGCGCTGGTCGTGCTCCTCCCAGCGCGACACGGGGCCCTGGAAGTACGAGAGGTAGCGCCTCGCGACCGAGACGGCCTCGCGCTCGTCCTCGACGGCGACGTCGACGACGCCGTTGGGTACCTGCACCGAGATCGGGCCGACCTCCTCGGGTCGGAACACCCCGAGCCCGCCGCCCTCGATCATCGCGGGGCCGCCCATGCCGACGTTCGCGTTGCGGGTGGCGATCACGACGTCGCAGCAGCCCAGCAGCGCCGCGTTGCCGGCGAAGCAGCGGCCCGAGGCGATGCCGACCAGCGGCACGAGCCCGGACAGCTTCGCGAACAGGTGGAAGGCCATGCAGTCGAGGCCCGCGACGCCCGACACGTCGGTGTCGCCCGGTCGCCCCCCGCCTCCCTCGGCGAGCAGCACGACCGGCAGGCGGAGGCGCTCGGCGAGCTCGAACAGCCGGTCCTTCTTGCGGTGGTTCAGCGCGCCCTGCGTGCCGGCGAGCACCGTGTAGTCGTAGGAGGCGACGGCGCAGCGGCTGCGCTCGTCGGGGAACAGGTCGCCGTTCACCCGCCCGATTCCGGCGACGAGCCCGTCGCCGGGGGTGTTCGCGACCAGGTCCTTGATCGAGCGCCGTGCGCGCTGGGCCGCGATCGCGAAGCCGCCCCACTCCTCGAAGCTGCCCGGGTCGCAGAGGTCGGCGACGTTCTCGCGCGCGGTGCGCCCGCCGATCTTGCGGCGACGGGCGACGGCCTCGGGACGGGCATCGTCGAAAAGCTTCGACCGGCGCTCGATCAGCTCTGCCAGGTCCGGACGGACGCGGTCCGGATCCTCGTCCCGCACCGCGGCGGCCGCTTCGAAGTCGGCCTCCCGGGGCTCGATCCAGGCGAGCGTCGCGCCGTCGGCGACGGTGTCGCCGGTCGCGACGGTGACGCGGACCACGACACCCGGGACCGGGGCCGCCACGACGTGCTCCATCTTCATGGCGCTCATGACGAGCAGCGCCTGTCCGGCGCGGACGAGGTCGCCCTCGACGACCGAGACCTCCACCACCGTTCCCTGCAGGGTCGCGGGAACCCCGAGCAGGCCTTCCGGTGCGGGATTCGCGTCCTCGAGGGGGGTCGGTGCCGGCGCGGCACCGCGCGGCCCCTCGGCGCGCGACGTGTCCGCCTCCCCTCTTCCGAATGCGAGCACCGCGAGCGGGTCGCGCGAATCCACGCGCGCACCGACCGCCGTCGCGGCCCTCCCGGGGGCGCGGTCGGACGGAGGCTCCGTGTCCCCCTTCTCCGGCTGCTTCGCAGCCTCGGCCGCGATCTCCGCGCCGTGGCGGTCGAGGAAGTCGGTGTCGATCCGGTTCGCGACGACCTCCGGGCGGCGCAGCAGCGCGCGCAGGAAGGGCAGGTTCGTCCGCAGGCCCTCGATGCGCATCTCGTCGAGCGCCCGAGCGGTGCGGGCGCAGGCACCGGCGAAGCCGCGGCTCTCCTCGCACCCGATTACCTTCGCGAGCAGCGAGTCGAACGACGGGTTCGGAGACCATCCGGATCTCGCCGCCGTCTCCACGCGCACGCCGCGCCCGGCAGGCGGATCGAAGGCGAGGATCACGCCGATGCTCGGGCGCACCGAGCCATCGGCCTCGACGACCTCCGCGTTCACGCGGACCTCGACCGCGAAGCCCCGGGCCACGAGCGGCCGGTCGAGCCCGATCTCCGCCAGCGTGCGACCCGAGGCGATCTCGAGCTGCGCGCGGACGAGGTCCACGCCGTGCACCTCCTCGGTGACCGGGTGCTCGACCTGCAGGCGCGGATTCGCCTCGATGAAGGCCCAGCGGGCCTGCTCGTCGAGCATCCCCTCGCGCCCCTCGACCAGGAACTCGAAGGTGCCCGCACCCCGGTAGGAAAGGGCGCTCGCCATGCGCAGCGACGCCTCGACCAGCCGCTCGCGCAGCCGCTGCGACAGGCTCGGACACGGTGCGATCTCGACGAGCTTCTGGTGGCGTCGCTGCAGGCTGCACTCGCGCTCGCCGAGGGCGACGACCGAACGGCCGTCGCCCAGGACCTGCACCTCGATGTGTCGCGCGGGCCGCAGCAGTGCCTCCACGTAGAGGCGGTCGTCCCCGAAGGCGGCACGCGCCTCCGAGCGACAGCGCTCCCAGGCGGCGTCGAGTTCTCCGGCCGAGCGGACGACCCGAAGCCCTCGTCCGCCGCCGCCCGCGAGCGCCTTCACGACGATCGCCGCCCGGTCGACGCCCGACTCGGCGACCAGGGCCGCGAGGAAGCGGTGCGCGTCCGCGACGGTGGTCGGGCCGTCGCTCCCCTCGAGCACGGGTACCTCGCAGCGCGCCGCGAGGGCGCGGG
>JAGWVP010000595.1 GCA_018970825.1 bacterium
TCGATACAACAACATGCGCTGCAGGTGCGGATCGTCACGGGCTCTCCTTCGCCTACCGGAGCGTCGCCGTCAAGAGGTGCCCGAGGATTTCCGCGAGCCGCGCGCGCCGCCGGCGAGCGCCGCGAGGCGCGCGCGGGCACGATCGACGCGGGATTCCTGGCTTCCGGCGGCCGCGAGCCCGCTCCGCCGCCGCCGTCTCCACGATCGTCGAGAGCCGGCCGGTCACCGCCGCGGCGGGACCGGGTAGAGCGTCTCCAGCACCTGGTTGCGCCGGATCCCGATCGCCTCGCGGTGGATCAGGAGCTCGTGCCGGGCCTGCCAGGCGGCGTCGCGGCGCTCGTTGAACCGCGCGCGCGCGGCGGCCCGCTCCTCGCCGTCCCCGTCGCCGGCCCGGTCGAGGTCGCGCGCCGCGAGTTCGACCTCGAGCAGCGCGACCAGCAGCTTCTCCTCGGCCCGCCCGAGCGCGCAGGCCATCTCCTGGACGATCTCCTTCTCGAGCCGGTCCTGCGCGGCCTCGACGTCGACCCGCTCCTCGAGCCGGTCGAGGTAGGGGCTCTCGAAGCCTTCCGCCCGGAGTTCCCGGGCGAGCCTCTGCCACGGCTTCTCGCGCACGACGCCGCAGCGCGCCCGGCCGCGCCCTCAGTCCTTGACGGAGATGGCCTGGCGCGGGCAGCGGCGGACCGCCTCCATCACCTTGGCCCGCAGCGACTCGTCGGGGGTCTCGGTCGAGAGGTAGAGGTTGTCGTCGTCGCGAACCTCGAAGACCTCGGGACAGACCTTCATGCAGATCGCGTTCGCCTCGCAGCGGTCGTAGTCGACGATGATCTTCATGGCGCCTCCAGGTTCCCCGTGATCCTGCTCGAATCCCCGACCCGACTCAAGCCGCGACGGCCGGGCTCGGGGTGAAGCGCACCGGCATCTCCTTGATGCCGTTGATGAAGTTCGAGCGCAGCCGGCGGACCGGACCGTCGAACTCCAGGTCCGGCATCCGACGGATCAGCTCTTCGAAGATCGCCCGGATCTCGAGCCGGGCGAGGTTCGCGCCGAGGCAGAAGTGCTCGCCGATGCCGAAGGCGACATGGTTGTTCGGGGTGCGGCCGACGTCGAAGTGCATCGGGTTCGGGAACACGTCCTCGTCGCGGTTCGCCGACGGGTACCAGATCACGACCTTGTCGCCCTCGCGCAGCTTCTGGCCCCGGATCTCGGTGTCGCGGGTGACCGTGCGACGGAAGTTGTTCACCGGGCTCACCCAGCGCAGCATCTCCTCGACGGCCGGGTTGAGCAGCGAGGGATCGGCCTTGAGCCGGCTCCACTCGGCCGGGTGCTCGAGCAGCGCCCGCATGCCGCCGGAGATCAGGTTGCGGGTGGTCTCGTTGCCGGCCACCGCGAGCAGCAGGAAGAACGAGTCGAAGTCGACCTCGGAGAGTTTCTCGCCGTCGACCTCGCCCATCATGAGCACGCTCACGAGGTCGTCGCGCGGATCCTTGCGGCGCTGCTCGGCGAGCCCGTTCGCGTACATCCAGATCTCGGCCGCCGCCTGCTTGCCGACCTCCTCGGTGTTCCCGAACTCCGGGTCGTCGAAGCCGATCAGCTTGTTGCTCCACTCGAAGACCTTGTGGCGGTCCTCGAGCGGCACGCCGACCAGCTCGGCGATCACGATGAGCGGCAGCTCCGCCGCGATGTCGCGCACGAAGTCGCACTTCCCGAGCGGCGTCACGCGGTCGAGGATCTCCGCCGTCGTCTTGCGGATCTTGGGCTCGAGCGCCGCGGTCATGCGCGGCGTGAAGCCCTGGCTCACGAGCTTGCGGTACTTCGAGTGCTGCGGCGGATCCATGTTGAGCATGATCGTGCGCGTGTTCTCGAGGTCCTCCTGCGGGAGGTCGCGCATCATCGTGCTGCCGCGCCACGAGGAGTAGGTGGCCGGGTCCTTCGAGATCGTGACGAGATCCTCGTACTTCGTGATCGCGTAGAAGCCCTTGCCGTCGGCCGGGGGCATCTCGTGCCAGAAGACCGGTGCCTGCTCGCGGAGCAGGCGGAAGGCCTCGTGGGGCACGCCCTCCACCCAGTTCTCGGGGTTGACCAGGTCGACGTCGGACAGCTGCATGCGAACCTCGCTCGGGGCTGGGCGGACGCGCGTGCGCCGCTCTGTGTGACCCCGGGACGGTACTCGAACCAACGTTCGTTCGTCAATCGTCGCGGGCGCTTCTTGTCGGCTCCGGGGGCCTCTGGTTCACTGCGAAGCCGCATGGAAAGCACCCGCACGGCGCCCACCCC
>JAGWVP010000596.1 GCA_018970825.1 bacterium
CCTGGATCACGAACGCGGGACTCGCGAGCTTCTACGTCATCTTCGCGACCGAGAATCCCGACGCCCGCCACAAGGGCATCGGCGCCTTCATCCTGCGCCGCGACAACCCGGGGCTGAAGACCGGCAAGCGCGAGGACAAGCTCGGCCAGCGCGCGAGCGACACGCGGCAGGTGATGCTCGAGGACGCGGTCGTCCCGGCCGAGGACGTGCTCGCCGAGCCCGGGGTCGGCTTCAAGCTCGCGATGGAGACCTTCAACCAGACCCGCCCCGACATCGGTGCCCTCGCGACCGGTCTCATGCGCCGCTGCCTCGACGAGTCGGTGGCCTACGCGAAGGAGCGCATGGCCTTCGGCCGCCCGATCGCCGAGCAGCAGCTCGTGCAGCAGATGCTCGCCGAGATGGCGATCCGCATCGAGGCGACCGGGCTGCTCGTGCGCAAGGCGGCCTGGAACCTCGAGAAGGGGATCCGGAACCCGATCGTGTCGGCCTACGCGAAGGCCTACGGCGCCGACGCGGCCATGCAGAGTGCGCTCGACGCGGTGCAGATCTTCGGCGGGAACGGTTACGTGAAGGAATACCCGGTCGAGAAGCTCATGCGGGACGCGAAGCTCCTCCAGATCTACGAGGGGACGGCCCAGATCCAGCGCGTCGTGATCGCCCGCCACCTGGTCGGGGGCTGAGGCCCCCGGAGGGGGCCTGGCGGGACTCCCGGGGGGTGCTGCCCGCGCGCCCCGGAGCAGCCTCTCGCCTTCGGCCGGCCGTCGTTCTACACACGCAGGGAGTCCCCCCGGGGACACCCTGCATGGCGACGGTCTCGGTCGATCAGAGTTCCTCCGCGTGGGTCGGCAGCGCCCGGGGATGCGTGCGTCTTCGCATCCGGGCCGTGCCCGGTTCGCGCCGGGAAGGCGTGATCGGGTTCCACGGCGAATCGCTCCGCGTCGCCGTCCATGCCCCGGCGGATCGGGGTCGGGCGAACGAGGCCCTCGTCGGCGTTCTCGCCTCCGGGCTGGGACTCGACCGGCGGGACGTCGAAGTCTTGTCCGGACGATCCGGGCGCGACAAGATCGTGTCCGTGAAGGGAATCGACGAGGCCGCCGTGCGCTCGCGAATCGAGCGATTGCTCCGAGCCGGGACGCAGAGCGGCGGGGGCGCGCGATGATCGGGGTGCTCGATCAGAACTGCTCGTCCTGCGGCGGCGCGACCGAAGCCGGTGCTTTCTTCTGCAGGCACTGCGGAGTGCCGGTCGAGCGGACGGGCGCACCCGCTTCCCGCGGGCCGGTCGATCCCCCGGCGGACCGACCGCAGCAGGAGACGATCGCGAAGGAACGAGCGGATGCGGCGGCCGGTTCGAGGCCCGAGGGCGAACTCAAGCAGGTCACGGTGCTGTTCGCCGACGTGCAGGGGTCGATCGCGCTGTCCGAGCAGGTCGACCCCGAGGACTGGCACGCGATCATCTCGCGCTTCTTCGCGCTGCTCGCCGGGGCGGCACGCAGGTATGGCGGAGTCGTGAGCCGGTTCACGGGCGACGGGATCATGGCGTTGTTCGGGGCGCCGGCCGCGCAGGAGGACCACGCGCAACGCGCCTGTCACGCCGCGATCCACGCCCGGGAGGCCCTCTCCGAGTACGCGGCGGAACTCCGGCGCGCGCGCGGACTCTCCTTTTCGGTGCGCATCGGCCTGCACTCGGGCCCGGTGGTCGCCACGTGGATCGGCGAGGGCGGGTCGGGCGGCTTCACGGCGATCGGCCACACCGTGAACCTGGCCGAACGCATGGAACGCCTCGCGGAACCGGGCCGGATCTACGTCACGGAGGACACGGCCGGACTCGTGGGCGGATTCTTCGAGTTGCACGACCTCGGCCCCTTCGAGATCGGCGGCGAGCGGGGCCCGGTCCGGGTCTTCGAGGTCGTCGGACGCGGGCAGCAGCGGAGCCGACTCGACTTCGCCCGGCTGCGCGGGCTCTCGCGCTTCGTCGGCCGCGAGCCCGAGGTCGAGCGGCTCGAGGCGGCGCTCGAGAAGGTGTTCCGCGGGGAGGGGCAGACCGTCGAGATCGTCGGGCCGGCCGGAGTCGGCAAGAGTCGCCTCTGCGCGGAGTTCGTCGCCGAGGCCCGGCGCCGGGGCATCCCGGTGGCCGAGGTTCACGGCTTCGCCCACCTCGCCTCGATGCCCTACCTGACGCTGATCGAAGACCTGCGACATGTCGCCCAGATCGAGCCCGGCGACTCCGACGACGTGGCGCGGGAGAAGATCGCGTCGCAGATCCTGG
>JAGWVP010000597.1 GCA_018970825.1 bacterium
GATCGAGGGGGAGGCGCGCGACGCCGCGGCACGCATCGTCGCGGCTCTCCCGGCGCATCCCGACCGGCCGACCTGCGTGCTCGCGGGCGGCGAGACGGTCGTGACCGTCCGCGGCGGGCGCGGCCGGGGCGGGCGCAGCCAGGAACTCGCCCTGGCGGCGGCGCCGCTTCTCGCGGGCAGCGGCTGGACGCTGCTCGCGGCCGGCACCGACGGCATCGACGGCCCGACCCCGGCGGCCGGTGCGATCGTCGACGGTACGACGGCCGGGCGCGCGGGGCGCGCCGCGATCGCGCGCGCCCTCGCCGCCCACGACTCGCACCGCTTCTTCGCCCGCCGCGGCGGGCTCGTGGTGACCGGGCCGACCGGCACGAACGTGATGGACGTCGTGGTCGCGCTCCATCCGGGCCCCCGCGTGCGCGCGACCCGCGCCCGCGGGCGGGTTGGAGGCGTGCGAGCGCCGTGGTAGCGCGCTCGTCATGACGACGCGCACCGGCCGGAAGTCGACGTCGAGGGAACCGGCCCGCGCCGGGGCGGGCGCCGGCGGTGCCCGCGGCCCCCACCGCGTCACGCTCGTCCCGGGCGACGGCATCGGGCCCGAGGTGGTGGCCGCGGCGGTCCGGGTGATCGAGGCGACCGGCGTCGCCGTCGAGTGGGACCGCCAGCGGGCCGGACGCGAGGCGCTGCTCGAGGACGGCACGCCGATTCCCGAGGCCCTCGTCCAGTCGATCCGTCGCAACCGCGTCGCGTTGAAGGGGCCGCTCGCGACCCAGGTCGGCGAGGGCTTCCGCAGCGTGAACGTGGCGCTGCGCAAGACCTTCGACCTCTACGCGAACCTCCGCCCGATGCGCAGCATCCCGGGCGTCGCGTCGCGCTACCGCGACATCGACCTGGTGGTCGTGCGCGAGAACACCGAGAGCCTCTATTCGGGCATCGAGCACCAGATCGCGCCGGGCGTCGTCGAGAGCGTGAAGGTCATCACCGCGCGGGCCTCGACGCGCATCGCCGAGTTCGCCTTCCGCTTCGCGCGGGACCATGGCCGCCGCAAGGTGACCGCGATCCACAAGGCGAACATCATGAAGCTCTCCGACGGGCTCTTCCTCGACTGCGCGCGCCGCGTCGCGAAGCGCCACCCGGGGATCGCCTACGACGAGATGATCGTCGACAACGCATGCATGCAGCTCGTGCTCGATCCCGGCCAGTTCGACGTGCTGCTGCTCGAGAACCTCTACGGCGACATCGTGTCGGATCTCTGCGCCGGGCTCATCGGCGGGCTCGGCGTGAGCCCCTCGGCGAACCTGGGCGGGCGCTGCGCCATCTTCGAGGCCGTGCACGGAACCGCGCCCGACATCGCGGGGCGCAACAAGGCGAACCCGCTCGCGGTCATCCTGTCCTCGGCGCTCCTGCTCGAGCGCCTCGGCGAGGACGACGCGGCGCGCCGGGTCCGGTCGGCCGTCCTCGAAGCGACGGCGACCCGCGGTGGCCGTACCCCGGATCTCGGCGGCCGCGGCAGCACCGAGGGGGTGGCCGACGCGATCATCGCCCGCCTCGGCAAGCCGGCCCGGCCCGCTCGGCGCGCCGCGTCATCGGCCCGATCCCGGGTGTCCGACGTCGCGCCGCGGCGCCTCCGGCCGCGGAATCGCTCCCAAAAACGTTGACGCGGCTCCCCGACCGGCATATAGGGGGGCTCCCGGTCGGCCCGCATCGTGCGGTCCCGGTGCGGGATGGACCCCCGGTCCGCGGAAGAAGCACCACTCGATGACCGACGCAGCACTCGATCGCAGGGCGATCGCGGAGATCGCCGAGGACTACGGTCTCGGCAAGCTCGCCGCGGTCGCGCCCGCGCCACCCGCCTGGTGTCGCCAGCCCCGGTCGACGAGGCACATCCTGCTCGAGGCCGGTCGCGGCAAGTCGATCCTGCGCTTCGACGGTGGGCGCGGCGAGATCGAGCTCAAGCGCGAGATCGACCTCCTGCTCTTCCTGCGCAAGCACGATTTTCCCTGCCCGCAGCCGATCGCGGACCGCAAGAGCCGTCTCTACAGGGATTTCGCCGGCCAGAGCCTGATCGCCTTCAAGCACATCGACGGGCGCCAGGTCGACGCCGCGCGGCTCACGAACACGCAGATCGAGGACATCGGCCGCGTGCTCGGCGACCTTCACGTCATCGGCAAGGGCTACAAGAAGGGCGTCGACAACCGCTTCGGCTTCGAGAGCATCGCTTCGACCTGGGCCGAGGCGCGCCACGGTCTGCCGGCCTACTTCAA
>JAGWVP010000019.1 GCA_018970825.1 bacterium
CGGTCGCGCTCGTGCTCGTCGGCGCGATCGCGCTCGCGTTCCTCGTGCTCTCGCGCGACTTCGCGACGCTTCGCGCGATGCTGCGCCCGGCGCCGATCGCGACCTTCCTCCTGGTCGCCGTGCCGTGGTTCGTCCTCGTCTCGGTGCGCAACCCGGAGTTCCCCCGGGTCTTCTTCGTGAGAGAGCACTTCGAGCGCTTCACGAGCGACCAGGTCGGGCATCCCGAGAGCCCCTTCTTCTACCTCCCGGTCCTGCTCTGGGGGCCGCTGCCGTGGACCCTCGTCTTCCTGCTCGGCGGGCTCGGCGAGCGCGGTCGCGCGTCGTTCGCCGCGATGCGCGGGGACGCGCGGCTCTTCTGCGGGCTGTGGGCGGGGATCGTCGTCCTGTTCTTCTCGGCCGCACGCTCGAAGCTGCCGACCTACGTGCTGCCGGCGTTTCCGCCGCTCGCGCTGCTCGGCGCGGCCGCCCTCGACGGGGCGCTCGGCGACGAGCGCGTGCGCGAACGTGCGCTGGGCGTCCCGGCGCTCCTGCTGGTCGGGCTCGGCGTGCTGCTCTCGGTCGCCGGGCTCGCAGGCCTGCCGCTCGCCCCGCGGATCGCGGAGCGGATCACGACCGACGCGTCGGTCGTCCGGGGGGTCGGGCTCTCGGTGCTGGGCTGCGGCCTCGCGCTCGCCGCCACCGGGGCCTGGGTGCGCGGGGGGCTCCGCGAGGGCAGGCCCTGGACCGCCGTCGCCGCGGGGCTCGTGCTCGGAACCGGCCTCGCCCTCGCGGGTGCGATCGGGGCCCGCTCGCTCGTGCACAGCGGGCGGGAGTTCGCCCGGGCGATCCACCTCGCGACGCCGCCCGGGGAGAAGCCGTTCGTCGCGAGCTATCGTCGCGTGCTCCAGAGCCTGTCGTTCTACCTGCCGGGCCGGGTCGAGCTGTTCGACACGATGGACGGGTTCAGCGAGATCGGGGAGCAGGCCCGGGCGACGGGCGAACGTGCCACGGCGCCCCACCTCCGGGTGGGCCTCGACGGGCTGCAGGCGGAGTGGGGGTCGAACCGGCACGCCTTCGTGGTCGCGGACACCGCCCGGGCCGCCGAGCTCGACGTGCTTCGACCGGCCCCCCGGGTCCTCGCGCGGCGCGGAAAACGTGTGCTACTGGGCAACTTTCCCCCCGGCGGCTGACCGCCCCGAGGCCCCCGGCGCACCCCGCCGGACCGGCCCGCGGTGCGGCGGTCCGGGAGATCCCGTCACCGGAGCGCGACATGGCGAACATTCTCTGTCCCAAGTGCGGCTGCCAGATCGCCGTCGACCGCGGCGTCCGCCGCGGCAGCGTCGTCTTCTGCTGCCAGGGATGCGTCGACGGCGAGGAGTGCGAGTTCGGGTGCACCGCCGAGATGGATCCGGCCAAGGGGGCGGGCGGCCCGGGCGTCGTGAAGCAATGGTCCCCCAAGGCGGGGTTGAGGGTCTGAAATGCGGAACATGAGCCCGGCTTCCGCGCGGCGCCCGACTGGTGCCCCGATCCGGCCGACGCTAGGGTGGGCGCGATGAGCACCTCGACCACGGAAGGCTTCCTGCACGCGGACGGCCGCCCCGGGGCCACCGAGGGACGCGACTCGTTCTTCACGTCGCGCCTCGACGACGCGCTCGCCTGGGCCCGCAAGTACGCGTTCTTCCAGTACCCGTTCGTCACCGCCTGCTGCGGCATGGAGTACATGTCGGTCACCGGGCCTCGCTTCGACACGGACCGCTTCGGCATGACGCTTCCTCGCTTCACGCCGCGCCAGTCGGACCTGATGCTGGTGGTCGGCACGATCACGCATCGCCAGGCCCCGGTCCTGCGACGCGTCTGGGAGCAGATGTCCGACCCGAAATGGGTCATGTCGTTCGGAAACTGCACGAACACCGGCGGGCCCTACGACAACTACGCGGTCGTGCAGGGCATCGACACGATCATCCCGGTCGACATCTACATCCCGGGCTGCCCTCCGCGCCCGGAAGCGGTCATCGACGGGCTGCTGAAACTCCAGGAGCGACTCGCGCGCGAGCGCCCCGGTCGTCCGGTCGAGAACATCCACGGCAAGCTCACCGCGGGCGAGTTCGCCCGTGGCGTCCAGGGACGCATCGTGCCCGGCACGGTCCCGATCCATCGCGACCATGACTGAACGGAGCGGGTTCAAGAAGCCGGTGAAGGTCGTCATCGACGGCCGGGAAATCGTCGCCGAGGCGGGCGAGATGCTGCTGCAGGTCGCCCTCGACAACGGCGTCGAGATTCCCCACTACTGCTACCATCCGAAGCTCTCGATCGACGGCAGTTGCCGCATGTGCCAGGTCAAGATCGAGAAGGCGCCGAAGCTCGCGATCTCCTGCAACACCCCGGTCGCCGACGGCATGGTCGTCGACACGAAGGCCGGCGAGGTCGTCGAGGCGCGCAAGGCGGTGATGGAGCTCCTGCTCCTGAACCACCCGCTCGACTGCCCGATCTGCGACCAGGCCGGCGAGTGCTACCTGCAGGACTACTCGTTCGGCCACGGGCGCTCGGAGGCCCGCACGACGAGCCCGCGCCGCAAGGGAGTGAAGCGCTACCCGATCGGGCCGCGCGTCGTGTTCGACCAGGAGCGCTGCATCCTCTGCCGGCGCTGCGTGCGGTTCACGCACGAGATCTCGAAGACCGACGAGCTCCGGGTCTTCGGCGCCGGCGACCGTTCGCGGATCGCGACCTCGCAGGACCGCCCGCTCGACAATCCCTACTCGATCAACGTCGCCGACGTCTGCCCGGTCGGAGCGCTCCTGTCGGCGGACTTCCACCACAAGCGGCGCGTCTGGTTCCTCGAGGAGACCGAGACGGTCTGCCCGACCTGCTCGAACGGCTGCAACGTGAAGATCGGCGCATTCCGCAACCGCATCGAGCGCCTCGTCCCGCGTCGCAACGACGAGGTGAACGACACCTGGATGTGCGACCACGGGCGTCTCAACTACGCCTTCGTGCAGGACGACACCCGGCTGCGCGAGCCCGCGATCGCCGGCCGCGAGCCGCGCGAACCGGTGCCGGTCGCCGGACCGATCGACTACACGCGCGACTCCGACGGGCGCGAGGTGCGGGCCGCCGGGCCGAGCGTCGACGAGGCGATCGCGGCCGCCGCGGCCTCGCTGCGTGCGGCCGTCGCGACCTACGGCGAGAACTCGGTCGCGGTCGTCCTCACGCCCACGCTCACGAACGAGGAGACGCTCCTTCTCGCTCGGCTCGTCCGCGAGGAGTTGAAGACGCCGCACTTCGCCCTCGCCGTGCCGCTCGGGCTCTCCGACGACTTCCTCATCAAGCCCGAGAAGGTCGCCAACGCCCGCGGCGCGCGAGACCTCGGCGTCGGCCCGGGCGACGGCGGCAAGGACCTGGCCGGCATCCTCGCGGCCTGCGCCTCGGGCGAGATCAAGGTGCTGTGGGTGGTCGGCAGCGACGGCCTCGTCGCGGCGGCGGGGCTCGACGCGGTCGAGCCGGCGGTCGCGAACCTCGAGGCGCTGCTGCTGCAGGACACGAACCGCAGCGCGCTCACCGACCGCGCGACGGTGCTCGTCCCGGGATGCACCTGGGCGGAGAAGGACGGCAGCATGACGAACCACGCGGGTCGAGTGCAGCGCATCCGTCCCGCCCTGCGCCCGCCCGCGGGCCTCGTCGCCGACGGCGAAGTCTTCGCGCGGCTCGCGTCCGCGCTGCGCGGCGAGGCGACGGCGCCCTTCGAGCCGCGCACGGCCTTCGCCGAGGTCGCGAAGGCGGTCCCCTCCTACGTCGGGCTCGAGTGGGCCCGTCTCGGAAGCCGCGGCCTCGCCGCGGGGCAGGGAGCCTGAGCGATGGCCGCCCGCGTCGTCACCGTCGATCGCCGTTCGCTTCGAGCGAAGGGAGGGGCCTTCGGGGCCCGCGCCTTCGCCAAGGGGCTCTCGGTCACCTGGAGGCACTTCTCCCGCAACCTGATGGGCTGGGTGCGCGGAACTCCCACGGTCGCGACCGTCATGTTCCCCGAGGAGGACGTCGTGAAGCCGGCGGCCTTCCGCGGCATGCCGGTCCTCGTGCAGATGGACGACGGCAAGGAGCGCTGCGTCGCCTGCGGGCTCTGCGAGTGGGCGTGCCCGGTCGACTGCATCTCGATCGACCCCGCCGAGACCCCCGACCCGATCGAGCGCCACCCGCTGCGCTTCGACATCGACATGGGCCGCTGCATGTACTGCGGTCTCTGCGAGGAGGCCTGCCCCGAGGAGGCGATCGTGATGAGCGACCGCGTCGAGATCAGCGCGTTCTCCCGCGGCGGCATCGTCTGGAACAAGGAGGACCTGCTGGTCCCCCAGGATCAGCTCGCCCGGCGGCTCGACTGGATCCGCCGCAGCTACGACCGATAGGGGAACGCCCGTGTCCGACCCGACCAACGACGCGACCGAACCCGCGGACGCGCTGGTGCAGCCGGCGAGCCCGGTCCTGCGCGACCTGCTCTCCCGCTTCGCCGGCCGGGTGCTCGCGGTCTCCGAGCACCGGGGCGACGCGACCGCGATCGTCGACCGCGCGGCGCTCCTCGAGGTGGGCCGTCACCTGCGCGACGACGCCGCCTGCGCCTTCGACATGCTGCTCGACGTGACGGCGGTCGACTACCTCGGGCGCCGCCCGCGTTTCGAGGTCGTGTACCACCTGCTGTCGATCGACCGGAACGACCGCGTCCGGATCAAGGTCCCGCTCGAGGAGGAGGACCTCGTGATCCCCAGCGTCGTGCCCATCTGGGCGGGTGCGGACTGGCTCGAGCGCGAGACCTTCGACCTCTACGGGGTGCGCTTCGACGGCCACCCGAACCTGAAGCGGATCTATCTCTACGAGGAGTTCGAGGGGCACCCGCTCCGCAAGGACTACCCGAAGGAGAAGCGCCAGCCCCTCATCGGCCCGGGAGCCGTTCGTCGCGACCCGATGAACGACGACCTGACCCGGTGACGGAAGCGGCGGGAGAGCGATCGTGAGCGACACGCACGGCCACGGCCACCACGTCGAGGAAGAGGAGAAGCCGGTCGCGAAGGCCCGGCCGATCGAGCCGACGGAGGACTCGCTCGACCTGCCGTTCGAGCCGATGGAGCTCAAGATGGGGCCGTCGCATCCCGCGACGCACGGCACCGTCCGCATCCTGCTCAAGCTCGACGGCGAGCGCATCGTCCACTCCGAGGTCGAGGTCGGCTACCTCCACCGCGGCTTCGAGAAGGAGTGCGAGAGCGGCCTCTGGTACCAGGCGTTCCCCTACACCGACCGCCTGAACTACGTCTCTCCGATCATCAACAACGTCGGCTACGCGCTCGCCTGCGAGAAGCTCTTCGGCATCGAGGCGCCCGAGCGCGCCCAGTGGCTGCGCGTGATCGCGAGCGAGGTCTCGCGCATGTCCGACCACTACACCTGCCTCGGCGCTTGCTCGCTCGAGCTCGGGGCCTTCACGGCCTTCCTCTACGCCGTCGAGGCCCGCGAGCAGCTCTGGGACCTGCACGACGCCCTCTGCGGCGCGCGCGTGACGACCAACTACGTCCGGATCGGCGGGCTCTCGATGGACGTGGGCCGCGATTTCCGCGAACTCGCGAAGGAGCGACTCGCGGCCGCGGGCAAGCTCCAGCAGGATCTCGAGGACCTCCTCCTCTCGAACCCGATCTTCCTCGACCGCATGGAAGGCACCGGTGTCCTGCCGAAGGAGAAGCTGATCGAGCTCGGCGTGACCGGGCCGGTGCTCCGCGCGGCCGGCGTGCCCTACGACGTGCGCCGCGCCCAGCCCTACCTGGTCTACGACCGGATCGACTACGACGTGCCGATCGGCGAGGCCGGCGACAACCTCGACCGCTTCCTCGTCCGCATCGAGGAACTGAAGCAGAGCCGTCGCATGATCGAGCAGTGCGTCGAGCGGATGCCCGAGGGGCCGGTCGACGTCGACGACCCGCACGTCCGGCTCGCCGGCAAGGGGCGCGTCTTCGAGCGGATGGAGGAACTGATCGCCCAGTTCAAGATCGTGACCGAGGGACCGAAGCCCCCGGTCGGAGAAGTCTACCAGGCGGTCGAGGGCGGCAACGGGGAACTCGGCTTCTACCTCGTGAGCGACGGCACCGGCCGCCCGGTCAAGTGCCGCCCGCGCTCGCCGAGCTTCTCGAACACCCAGGCTCTCTCGCCCATGATCGACGGCGCGATGCTCGCCGACGTCATCCCGACCTTCGACATGATCAACATGATCGGCGGAGAGTGCGACCGCTGAGTCGCGTCGTCCGGCCGACAGACCGAGGAAATCGATGCCGCTGTCCGAGGAGCTGAAGGCGAGGATCACCGCCGAGTTCCCGAAGTACCCGGAACGACGCGCCGTGCTGCTGACCGCGCTCCACTTCGTCCAGGAGGAGTGCGGCGGCTGGGTCTCGCCCGACGTGGTGCCCGAGATCGCGGAACTGCTCGGCATCCTGCCGATCGACGTGGAGGAGGTCGTCTCCTTCTACCCGATGTACCACTCGGACCCGGTCGGGCGGTTCCACGTGCAGGTGTGCACGAACATCTCCTGCTGCATCCGTGGTGCCCGGGGCGTCGTGCGCCGCCTCGAGGAGAACCTCGACGTGCTCTCGGGCGAGGTCACCGGGGACGGCTTGTTCTCGATCGGCGAGGTCGAGTGCCTCGGCTCCTGCGGCACCGCGCCGGTCGTCATGGTGAACAACGAGCGCTTCGTCGAGAACGTTTCGGCCGACGACGTCCCCGCGCTCGTCGAGCGGCTCCGCGCGCGCGCGGCCGCCGGCGGGACGAACGGCTCGAACGGCCAGGCCGGGGGGCGCTGAGCATGGCTTTCGAGGGTTACCTGCTGCCGCCGTCCGGGCAGAACTGGTCGAGGATCGCCGACTACAAGGCGAACGGCGGCTACGAGGGCGCGGAGAAGGCGCTGCGGTCGATGAAGCCCGCCGACGTCGTCGCCGAGGTGAAGAACTCGGGGCTCCGCGGCCGCGGCGGTGCCGGCTTCGGCTCGGGCATGAAGTGGTCGTTCCTGCCGCAGGACGTGCAGCGTCCGCGCTACATCGCCTGCAACGCGGACGAGAGCGAGCCCGGAACCTACAAGGACCGCCAGATCCTCGAGCGCAATCCGCACGAACTCATCGAGGGACTGCTGATCGCCGCGTGGGCGAACACGATCGACGCGGCCTACGTGTACATGCGCGGCGAGTACCGCGGGCCGTTCGAGAACCTGAACGCGGCGATCGCCGAGGCGCGCGCCGCCGGCTACCTCGGCAAGAACGTGCTCGGCAGCGGGCTCGACTTCGACGTCTTCGTGCACCGCGGTGCCGGCGCCTACATCTGCGGCGAGGAGACCGGCCTCATGGAGTCCCTCGAGGGACGCAAGGGCCAGCCGCGCAAGCGCCCGCCGTTCCCGGCCATCGCCGGCCTCTGGAAGCGCCCGACGGTCATCAACAACGTCGAGACGATGAGCCACGTGCCGCACGTGATCCGCAAGGGAGCCGACTGGTTCAAGACGATCGGCACCGAGAAGAGCACCGGCTCGACGATCTTCGGCGTGAGCGGCCAGGTCGTGCGCCCGGGCGCCTTCGAGCTGCCGTTCGGCACGCCCCTGCGCGAGATCATCTTCGAGCACGCGGGCGGGCTGCGTCCCGGCCGCACGCTGAAGGCGGTCATCCCCGGCGGGGTCTCCATGCCGGTGCTCACGGCCGACACCGCGATGCAGGTCGACATGGACCACGACAGCCTGCAGAAGGTCGGCTCGCTGCTCGGTACCGGCGCGATCGTGGTGTTCGACGACACGTCGTGCATGGTGCGCGCGGCGATCATCATCTCGCGCTTCTTCCGCCACGAGTCCTGCGGCCAGTGCACCCAGTGCCGCGAGGGCACGGGCTGGCTGCACAAGCTCATGCTCCAGGTCGAGGCCGGCACCGCCCGAAAGAGCGACCTCGACGTGGTCGACGAGATCACGCGGCAGATGGAAGGCAAGACGATCTGCGCCCTCTCCGACGCCGCGGCCTGGGGTACCGGCTGGTTCCTGCGCCGCTTCCGGCCGGAGTTCGAGGCCCACATCGACCGCGGCGGATGCCCGCACGCGGGGACCTCCTTCGAGGTGTGACCATGGCGCTCGCGACGACCCCCCGCCCGGACGCCCACCACGGCGCCCTCCCGACTCGCAACGAGATCGTCCGGCTGCTCGGGACCCCGAACCGGACCGAGGGAAGCGTGAACGAGGCCCGCGTCCAGTCGGAGCATGGGATCGAGTTCAACGAGAAGTGGGTCTACGACCGCCCCCGCAACGACGCGACCCGGCCCCTCGAGAGGATCGTCTACTGGCGGCGCTACGCCTTCGTCGCCTCGGCCCGCGTCGAGCGATCGGGCCAGTGGGTGCAGGAGTCGCCCGCCGAACTGCTCTCCCGGGAGGCCGCGGGCGGTCACTGACGCCCGCCCGGCAGGCCGAGTCCGGGCTTGCCACGGCTTTCGGTCCCGACCTAGTGTCGGGACATGCGGCTCCTCCCCGGTGGTTCGGCTCTGCGCGCGGCGCTGTTTTCCGCGCTCGTCGTCTCGCTCCTTGCCTCCTGCGGCGGCGGTGGGGGCGGGGGTGGCGGAAGCGATCCGTCCGGCGGGCCGCAGATCCTGCTCGCCGACGGCGCGACGCTGCCGGGCGACTTCGTCGTCAACACGATCGAGGCGGCGGCGCTCTCGAACGACCGCTCCGTCGCGGTCATCGCCTCGGAGGCCGGGACCCCGCCGCTCAACGCGATCTTCCTGCGGAGCCCCTCGGGTTCGGTCCAGCCGATCCTCACCCCGTCGTCGACCCTGCCCGAGGGCCTCTCGCTCGTGACGATGAGGAACCTCGTCATGGACGGCAGCGGGGACTTCAGCTTCGAGATCGGCGGCCAGCTCGACGACGACGCCGTCTACCTGTGGTCGGGCGGGAGGCTCTCGCTGGTCGCGCGCACCGCGCCCGGCGCGACGCCGACCGGCTTCCAGCTGCTCGGCGACCGCCAGATCGCCAACGCCGGCAAGATCGCGTTCTGCGGGGGCATGAGTCCCTGCCGGGTCGACACCTCCGGCGACCGCGAGCGCATCACCTGCAACCTCCAGGTGTTCTCCGGGCGCAACGCCGACGTCGCGCGGGTCGAGCTGCCGATCGAACTCGACGACCAGGCGACCTCGGCCGTCACCGTCACGATGAACGACCCGGGCCGGCTGCTGATCGGGCTTCCCTCCCGCAGCCGCCAGTCGGTCGTCGGCGAAGTGGTCGACGGCGTCTACCAGAGCCTCATCGTTCGAGGGCAGCAGTTGCCGGGAATCGGCACGATCGTCTCGGCGAAACCGCGCGCGATCAACGCGGCGGGCCAGATGGTCATCGACGCGCGCCTCGATACCGACGGCGACGGCGTGATCGACCAGGACCGGGTCCTGCGTCTCACGAACGGCGTCTTCGAGAGCGTCGCGCAGACCGGCGAGCCGGTCGGCGACCTCGTCGCGACGGCCGTGCGCGGCAACGGGATCGACGACCGGGGGCGCGTGCTCTTCACGATCACGTCGGCCGAGCCCGGCCAGACCGGGGGCGGCCAGAGCTTCCGGGTGTGGGACGCGGGCACGACCACCCAGGTCGTCTTCGAGGGCGAGCCCGCGGGCAAGGACGACCAGAACCACGACCTCGAGGTCCTCGAACTGGACCAGCTCCGGTCGAACGTCGTCGGCGAGGTCGTCTACCGCGCGACGGTCGGATACTTCGAGAACGGCACCCGCAAGACCACCGCCACCCGGCTCGACCGCTGGATCGACGGCGAGCGCACGACCGTGCTCTCGACCGGGTGGAAGGCCCCCGACGGCTCGAAGCTCGTCGAGGTTTCGATCTCCGGCTTGAACGACGGCGGCGACCTGCTCACGATCTGCGGTCTCGGCACGCGCAACAACCGCGGGCTCGTCCTCCTGCCGAAGGCCTGAGGCTCAGCGCAGCACGCCCTCGCGCGCGAGCGTCTCGATCTCGTCGTCCGGGAGGCCGAGGATCTCGCGCCACACCCGGTCCCCGTGCTCGCCGAGGCGAGGCCCGGGGAGTTCGATCGCGGCGGGCGTGTCCGACAGCTCGTAGCCGAGGCGCTCGACCGGGTGCTCGCCGATCACGGCGTGTCGCAGGGGCACGAAGTGTCCGCGGTGGCGCAGCTGCGGATCCTCGTGCAGGTCGGCGCAGGTCTCGACGACGCCCGCGTCGAGGCCGGCTGCCTGCAGGCGGCGGAAGAGCTCGTCGCGGTCGAAGCCGCGGGTCCATTGCGCGATTCGCGCCTCGAGTTCGTCCTCGGAGGCCTTGCGGCCCGCGAGCGTCGAGAAGTTCTCGTCGGCCGCCCACGCCGGGGAGCCCATCTCGTCGACCAGCCGCCGCCAGTCCTCGTCGTCGTGGCAGGCGATCGTGCACCAGCGGTCCTCGCCGCGGCAGGGAAACGCGCCGTGCGGCGAGGCGAAGCGCGAGCGGTTGCCGTCGCGCCCGACGACCACGCCGTCGCCCGTCCACTCGAGCATCCAGCCCGACAGCGCGTAGGCGGCGGTCTCGGTCTGGGCGACGTCGAGGTGGCAGCCCTGCCCGGTGCGCCTGCGGCGGAGCAGGGCCGCGACCACGGCCGCCGCCGAGAAGCGCGGCGCCAGCGAGTCGGTGATCGTGCCGTGCTGGCCCACGGCCTCGCGGTCTGGCCAGCCGGTCAGGAAGTTGAAGCCCGAGATCGCCGAGCCCTGGCCGCCGAAGCCCGGGTAGTCCCGCCGCGGCCCGGTCTGGCCCATGAGGCAGGTGCTGACCATGACGAGGTCGGGACGCCGCGCCGACAGGCTCTCCCAGTCGAGTCCCCACTTGCGCATCGCGCGCGGCGCGAAGTTCTCCGCGAGCACGTCGCACCAGTCGACCAGGCGGTGCGCGAGCGCGATGCCGCGCGGGTCGTTCAGGTTGAGCGCGACCGAGAGCTTGTTGCAGTTGAGCATCGTGAAGAACGGCGCCGCGTCGAGGTCGCGGTTGCGGGCCGACTGCGCGAGCAGGCGCAGGAAGTCGGGACGCTCGCGCGATTCGACCCGGATCACGGTCGCGCCGTGGTCGGCGAGATGCCGAACCGCGATCGGCCCGGCGGCCCCGCCGCCGAACTCGAGCACCTTGACCCCCGCGAAGGCAGCCCCGACGCTCACGCGACGCCCTCCCGGGCGAGCGCGGCGAGCTCGTCCGCCCCGACCCCGATCTCGCCGTAGACCTGCGCGTTGTGCTCGCCGATCCGAGGCGCGGGCCCGCGCACGTCCATGTCGGCGTCCGTCGCGCGCGCGAAGCGGGCCGGGATCCGCACGGAGATCCCGCGTCCCGGGTCCGCGACGTCGGCGAAGAAGTCGCGCGCGGCGAGCTGCTCGCTGGCCGAGATCTCCCGGGAGTCGTTCACCGGCGCGAGCATGATCCCGCGCGCGACCGCGCCGTCGAAGAGCTCGCGCATCGTGCGGGCCGCGAAGAAGCGCTGCAGGGGTTCGGCGAGTTCGTCCACCTCGTCCTGCGAGAGGTCGACGTGGTTGTACGCCTTCCAGTCCCGCCTCCAGGCCGGGGCCTCGACGCCGCTCTCCGCCATCCAGCCCGCGATCGCGACCAGCCCGGGGACGCGCGCGGGACCGCCACGCAGGCCGTAGCTGACGAAGCCGTCGCGACACGGCCAGACCTCGCGTTGCCGCGTCGCTCCGACGACGTAGAGCGCGCCGCTGCGCGGGCGGTCTCGCCGGTCGAGCCACCACTGGCTCGCGCCGGTCATGATCGTGCCGACGACGCAGGCCTGCAGCGAGACGTCGACGTGCTGGCCGCGCCCGGTCGTCTCGCGTGCGAAGAGCGCGACCAGCGAGCCGGTCGCCGCCTCGGCGGCGCCGTGCCAGTGGCTGCTCGGCATCGTGCAGCGCAGGGGGGCGCGGTCCTCGTCCCCGGTGAGCGCCATGTTGCCGCCCATCGCGGTCACCGTGAGGTCGCTGCCGCGGAGCCCCGCGAAGGGGCCGCTGCGACCGAACGGCGTGATCGAGCAGACGACGAGCCGCGGGTGGCGTGCCGAGAGCGTCGGCCAGTCGAGCCGGGCCGCGGCGAGCGCCGAGGGATCGAGCGTCTCGACCAGCAGGTCGGCGCGCTCGCACAGTCGGTCGAGGATCTCGCGCCCGCGGGGCCGGGTCGGGTCGAGCGTGATCCCGCGCGAGCCCGCCGCGTAGGCGAGCCATTCGACCGACCGCTCGGGGTCGGGGCTCCCGCCGAGGTGTGCCCCCCGACGTCGAACCGGGCTCCCGCCGGGTGGCTCGACCCGCACGACGTCGGCACCGAGGTCCGAAAGGATGCGCCCGCAGAGGATCCCGCGCTCGTCGGACAGGTCGAGCACGCGTACGCCGTCGAGGAGGCCCTGCACGCGGCGACCCTAGCAGACGGCGGGCGACGCCGGTCCGACGGGCGGCCTTCGTGCGACCGTCCGGGTCGACGTCGGTCGCGCCGTCCGGGGCGAAGCTCAGTTCGCGGCGGGGGCGGGGGACACGGCGACGCGCAGTGCCGGCCAGGCGCCGACGGCGCCGAAGGGGATCTCCAGCCGGCCTTCGCTCGTGCCGATCTCCGCGGCCACGGGAACCGCGGCGAGTACGGCACGGGTCAGGGCGGGCGAGAGCCGGGCCGTGCCGGTCGCGCGCAGCACGCCGTCGCCGTCGACGGTGCCGGTCAGGGTCGCGTCGAGGAGGCCGTTCGAGACCGCGAAGTCCCGGGTGCCGACGAGCTTCCGCCCGATCTCGACCGGGCCGTTCGCCCGGTCGACCGCGGTCGAGCCCTCGGCGAGCGTCGCGCGGAGATCGGGGTCGTCCGCGGCCGCCGCGTCGACGAGCGGGAGCAATTCGCCCGGGCGGATCGCACCCGCCTGCGCGAGGTGCGCGTCGATCGCGCCCAGCACGAGCCGCGCTGCGTTCGCGCCGTCGAGGCGTCCGTCGGAGAGCGAGACCTCGCCCCGCCCGGCCAGGTTGTCGAGGACGGGCTTCGTCCGCTTTCCGCTGCTCGACAGCCGGCCATGGAAGGAAAAGTCGCCGGACACGACGGCCGGCACGAACGGAACCGAGTGTGCCGGCACTCCCTCGAGCACCACTTCGCCCAGGTCGTAGCTCGCCGGCACGCCGCGCAGGAACGGCCCCGCGGTGCCCGACACCTCGACCTTGCCTCGTTCGCCGACCCGCCCGGCGAGCGCGACGGTCGCGGGCTTCGCCGCGTCGGGGCTGTCGGCCGCGAGTTCGAGGCGGTCGACGACCAGCTCGGTGCCGCGGCCCCGGTCGACGACGACGAGCTTTCCGTTCGAGAGGTTCGCCCGGTCGAGGCGCAGCCGGCCGTTGCCGGCGCCCGGCGGGATCGTGCCGGGCGCGACCGGCGCAGCGGCGCCTCCGCCCCCGGCCCCCTCGTCCTCGTCGATGCGGCCCTCGGCGAGCTTCTCGCCGCCGATCGTCTCGACGTTCCAGGTGCCGTCGGCGTCGCGCACGAGTCGCAGCACCAGGTCCGACACGGCGACGCTGCCGCGCAGTCGGCCGCGCAGGAGCTCGGCCGGGTCGACCTGGAGCGTCGCCCGCGAGGCCGTGGCGAAATCGCCCTCCGAGAAACGCGGCTCGTCCGCGATCCGCAGGTCTTCGAGGCGCAGTCCGGGCCCGCCCGAGATGGAGAAGGAGAGACCGTCGGTCGAGACCTTGCGCTGCAACGCATCCGACGACTTGCTCTCGACGACCGGGCCGGCCCAGCGCAGCGCGAGCCAGCCGGCGGTCGCGACGCCTCCCGCGAGCAGGAAGAGAGCGATCGCGGCGGCCGCGCGGAAGCGGCTCCGGCCCGGGCGCGAGGTGCGTCGGGCGACCGCCTCCCGTGGCGGCTCCGCCGGGCGTCGCGCGGCTCCGCGCACGGCGCGGTCGACGTCGTTCGCGGCGCCGGCCGAGCGGGTCGAGGAAACCACGCGAAGCGCCGGCCTCGACTCCTGCCCGTCGGCGGCCGCGACCCGGGGGGCCGCGTCGGCATCCGAGGCGCTCTCGTCGACGGCCGCGAACGCGAGGACCTCCGCGCACTCGGCGCACGCGGCCACGTGGCGCTCCACGAGCGCGGCCGCCTCCTCCGGGAGCTCGCGGGACAGGTAGAGGGCGAGCCGG
>JAGWVP010000020.1 GCA_018970825.1 bacterium
GGGCCGGGCAGGCCGAGTTCACGCAGCGGACCGCCACCTCTTCCTCGTCGCGACGGACCGGCTCGCCGCAGGCCGGGCACCCGGTCGGCATGACGAAGGGCTGCTCGTCCCCGGTGCGCATCTCGACGACCGGTCGCAGCACCTGCGGAATCACCTCGCCGGCGCGCTTCACGACCACGCGATCGCCCGCCCGGATGTCGCGCTCGGCGACGTAGTCGGCATTGTGGAGGGTCGCGTTGCTGACCACGACGCCGCCGACCGTCGCGGGCTCGAGCTCGGCGAACGGCACCAGCACGCCGGTGCGACCCACGTTGACGCCGATCCGGAGCAGGCGGGTCACGACCTCCGTCGAGGGGTACTTGTAGGCGATCGCCCAGCGCGGCGCGTTGCCGACCTCGCCGAGCCGCACCTGCTGGGCGATCGAGTCCACCTTCACGACGACGCCGTCGACCTCGTAGGGGAGGTCGACGCGTCGGCCGCCGAAGCGCTCGCACCAGTCGACGACCTCCTCGACCGAGGACAGGCGTCGGACGTCCGGCGACACCGGGAAGCCGAGTCGCCTGAGCTCGTCGAGGGCCTCGTGCTGCGACTCCGCCGCGAGGCCCTCCTGCGCGACCACCTGGTAGGCCCAGAGCCGGAGCGGACGGCCCGCGGTCGTGCCGGGATCGAGTTGGCGCAGGGACCCTGCCGCGAAGTTGCGCGGGTTCGCGTAGCGCCGCTCGCCGGCCGCTTCCTGCTGCTCGTTGAACCGCTCGAAGTCCTCGCGCGCGATGTACACCTCGCCCCGGACGACGAGCCTCGCGGGCGCGGGCCCCGAGCCGGCGTCGACCGGGATGCGCAGCGGCAACGACCGGACGGTCCGCAGGTTCGCGGTGACGTCTTCGCCGACCTCGCCGTCGCCCCGGGTCGCGCCGCGCTCGAATCGTCCGTCCTCGTAGTGGAGTACCACGGTCAGGCCGTCGATCTTCGGCTCGGCGACGTACTCGACGGCGGTGCCGGCCGGCAGGAGCCGCGCGATGCGCTCCGCCCACGCGCGCAGGTCGTCGGGCGAGAACGCGTTGCCGAGACTCAGCATCGGCGCGGGGTGGCGCAGCTTGGCGAACCGCTCGCGCGGCGCGCCGCCGACCCGCACGGTCGGGGAGTCGGGCGTGCGAAGCTCGGGGTGCTCCTCCTCGAGCGCGCGGAGTTCGCGGACGAGGGCGTCGAACTCCGCGTCGGAGATCTCCGGGTCGTCCTGGACGTGGTAGAGCCAGTCGTGGTGGTGGATCGCGCCGCGCAGTCGCTCCGCGCGGGCGGCCGGGTCGCCGGCGCCGCGGGCCGCCCCCGAACTCCCTCCCTCAGGCGGCCGGCTTCGAGGCGCCACGGCGTCGGATCTCCTCGATCGCGCGGTCGACCGCCGCACCGGTCGCTCCTGCGAGCTTCGGTCGCACCGCCTCGAGCGCCGGCAGCGCCGCGGGCCCGATCGCGATCGCGGCCTCGATCCCGCGCTCGCGGACGCGGCCGTCGGGGGCTTCGAGCGCCCCGGCGAGCACGATCGCGCCGGGCGGGCCGAGTCGAGCCGCGCAGGCGATCGCGTTCTCCTGCATCGCGTGGTTCGGGGCGTCGAGGGCCGCGCGCATCTCCTCCGCGGTCGACGGGCCGATCGCGACGAGCGCGTCGCAGGCCTCGCGCCGGACGACCGGGTCGGTGTCGCGCAGGGCCAGCCCGAGCGCGGGACCGGCCGCCGCTCCGAGCCTCGAAAGCGCCCGCACGGCGCCGAGGCGCGAGTCGAGGCGCGGCGCCCCGAGAGCCGAGCGAAGCCCGGGAATCACAGGCTCGCCGATCCGGACGAGCGCCTCGATCGCGCGCCTCTGCCCGTAGACGTCCGCGCTCTCGAGGACCTTCGTCCATCCCCGGGCGTCGTCGGCGGCGGGCGTCCCGCCCCCCGAGCAGCCGGCGAACAGGAGTACGCTCGCGAGGACGGTCGCCGCCGGGATCCGGGTCACGACCCTGTCCTACGCAAGCGCCGGTCGCAGGGTCAACCACGCGGGCGACCGCGCGACCCCTCGCGGCGACGGTTGCGCCGGCATCCCCGACCGGAGACACTGCCGGTCGTGGGTCTCTACGAGCGGTTCGTCCTGCCGAGGGTGCTCGACTTCGCGATGCGCCAGGAGCCGATCATGCGGCAGAGGGCGAAGGTCGTGCCGCGCGCCGCCGGGCGCGTGCTCGAGATCGGCATCGGCTCCGGCCTGAACCTCGCCTTCTACGACCGCTCCCGGGTCGACTCGCTGGTCGGCCTCGACCCGTCCCCGGAACTCCGCGCGATCGCCGAGCGCCGCGCGCGCGAGGCGGGGATCGACGTCGAGTGGATTCCGCTCGGCGGCGAGAGCATCCCGCTCGACGAGGCGTCGGTCGACACCGTGCTCACGACCTACACGCTGTGCACGATCCCCGCCGTCGAGCGGGCGCTCGGCGAGATGCGGCGCGTGCTCAGGCCCGGCGGCCGACTCCTGTTCTCCGAGCACGGGCGCGCACCCGACCCGGGCGTGAAGCGGTGGCAGGACCGCCTGAACCCCCTGTGGAACCGGATCGGCGGGGGCTGCAACCTGAACCGGCCGGTCGAGGAGATGGTCCGTCGCGGCGGCTTCGAACCGGAGGCCATCGAGGCTCTCTACCTGCCCGGCCCGCGACCGTTGACCTACACGACCTGGGGCTCGGCGCTGCGCGCCTGAAGCCCCGGACGAGCGCGCAAGGGGACGCGGCCGCCTGCCGCGACCGCCGATTCGCGCCCCGGGGGGATCCGGTCAGCCGGGCTTCCGGGCGACGACGAGCACCGAGAGACCCGTCGGCAGGTCCCGTCGGGCGAGCACCCGCCGCTCGACGGCCGCGAGCCGCGCGAGCAGGCGGCCCGCCGCGCCGCCGTCGCCCTCGAGGTCGCTCGTCGAGCGCCCGCGCTCGAGAAGCGCCTTCGCGACGGCCGGCGCAACGAGAAACGTGTAGGCGCCGGTCGCGCGCACCGGGTCGAGACCCGCCGCGGCGACGACCTCCCGCAGGCCGCGCACCGTGAAGCGGCGCGCGGTCCGCGTCACGCGATCGTGCCCACGGCGCAGCGACGGCACGCCCGGCTCGAGGAGGCACAGCACGCCGCCGGGACGCAGCACGCGCGCGAGCGAGTCGATCGCCCCGCGCGGGTCCGCGACCGCCTCGTGGTAGAGGACCGTCACGACCAGCGCGGCATCGAAGGAGCCCGCGGCGAACGGCAGCGCCTCGATGCCGCCGCGCACGAGCCGGGCGCCGGGGCGCCGCTCGCGGTAGAGTCCGAGCGCGAGCGGCTCGGGGTCGAGGCCGACGACGCGGTGGCGTGCGTCGAGCCATCCGCCGGCGGCCCCCGTTCCGCACCCGGCGTCGAGGACGCGTACGCCCGGCGTCAGGAGCGGCGCGAACGTCGCGCGCAGCAGTGCACGGGTCGCCGGGTACCACCAGTGGCGTTCCTCGGCCTCCGCCATTCTCCGGTACTCAGCCGGCTCCAGTCGGCCCCTCCCCCGCGCCCCTGCGCCCCCCGCCGCCGAGCAGCACGAGCGACACCCACAGTCCGCCCAGGTCGGCGAGCGAGCGCGCGACCCGCGACGCGCGGAAGAACTGCGAGCGCCCGTGTAGCCGCGGGTAGTGGTGGACCGGCACCTCGACGAATCGGGCACCGGCGGCGGAGAACTTGCGCAGCATCTCGACGCAGATCACGCCGCTCGTGTGCTCGAGCCGCACGCGCTCGAGCAGCGATCGACGGATCAGCCGGAAGTCGCAGTCGGTGTCTCGTACCGGAAGCGCGAAGGCGGTGCTCACGGCGTGGTGGTAGAGGCGCCCGATCAGTCGGCGCGGCCAGGGGTCCTGGCGCCGGATCTTCCAGCCCTGCACGACGTCGACCTCGGGAGAGATCCGCGCGACGAGCTCGCGCACTTCGGCCGGGTCGTACTGCCCGTCGCCGTCGGTGTAGAACACCCACTCGCCGGTCGAGGCCGCGAAGCCCGACAGCAGCGCACCACCGTAGCCGCGGTTCTCCGGGTGGCGCACGATGCGGAGCGTCGGCATGCGGGACCGAAGCCGCTCGAGGCGCTCGACCGAATCGTCCGTCGAGCCGTCGTCGACGACGACGACCTCGTGCTCGAGCCCGAGTTCCCCGAGCGTCGCCGAGACGCGCTCGACCAGCCCGACGATCGTGGGCGCGTCGTCGTAGCAGGGGAAGAAGGCGCTCACGGCGGGCCGCGTGCTCACGGGGCCCCCGCGGGCCGCCCGGCATCGGTCGCGAGCGCACGGCACACCTCGTCGACCTCCTCGTCGGAGAGTTCGGGGAAGCAAGGCAGGCTCACGCACTCCGCCGCCCAGGCCTCGGCCCGAGGACACGGGAAACGGGCGAAGCCGAGGTAGGCCGGCTGGCGGGTCGCGGCCCTCGGGTAGTGCACCCCGGTCTCGAAGCCGACGCGGGTACGGAACGCATCCCGGTCCGTCACGCGCACGACGCAGAGGTGGTGGACGTGGCGCGGGTGCGAGGGATGCCAGCGGAGTCCGGGGGCCGCCTCGCGGTAGCGGTCGGCGATCTCGCGGCGACGGCGGTTGCCCTCGTCGAGCCGGGCGAGCCCCACGCGGAGCCCGGCCGCCTCGATCTCCGACATGCGCGCGTTGGTCGCGATCTCCTCGTGGAGATAGAGTTCGCGCATGCCGTGGTGGCGGAGCAGCCTCACCCTGGCCGCCAGCGCCTCGTCGTCGGTGACGACGGCACCGCCGTCGCCGATCCCGCCCAGGTTCTTCGTCGGGTAGAAGCTGTAGGCCGCGGCGACGGTTCGGCCGCCGCGCAGGGCGCCGTGCGCGTGCGCCGCGTCCTCGACCACCGGCAGCCCGGTCGCGAGAAGCTCCTCGACGACCTCGTCCGCGGGCAGACCGTAGAGGTGAACCGGCACGATCGCGCGAGTCCGGGGGCCGATCGCCGCCCGCGCGGCCTCCGCGTCGATCGCACCCGTGACCTCGTCCACGTCGACCGGCACCGGCACGGCACCGGCGGCACAGACCGCGGCGAGCGTCGGGACCGCGGTGAAGGCCGGCACGACCACCTCGTCGCCGGGCCCGATGCCGAGCGCGCGCAGGACGAGCGTGATCGCGTCGGTCCCCGAGGCGACGCCGACGGCGTGGCGACGGCCGACGAAGGACGCGAACTCGGCCTCGAAGGACTCGAGCTCCGGCCCGAGCAGCAGACGTCCCGACGCGAGCACGCGCGCGACCGCCCGTCCCATCTCCGGCTCGCAGGCCGCCACCCGGCGGCGCAGGTCCATCAGAGGTACCATCCCCGCCTCTCCCGGTAGAAGTCGACGGTCGCGCGGATGCCGTCGGCGAAGCGGATGCGCGGCTTCCAACCGAGCACCCGCCGTGCCTTGGCGGATTCGCCGACGAAGTCGCCGATGTCGATCGCCGCGCGGTCGCGCGGCCACGGCACGAACTCGAGCCGACCCGTACCGGCCGCGGCGACGATCGCCTCCGCGGCGTCGCGAAGGGAGAGCACCTCGTCGTGGCTCACGTTGAACGCCTCCCCGACGGCGGACGGTTCGAGGGCCGCCGCGAGCAGGGCCTCGACGACGTCGTCGACGTGCAGGAAGTCGCGCACCTGGGCGCCGTCGCCGTAGAGGCGGAGCGTCTCGCCGTCGAGCGCGAGCCGCAGGAACACCCCGAGGACGCCCTGGCGGCTGTCGGCCAGGCGCAGGCGCGGCCCGTAGACGTTCGTCAGCCGCAGCGAACACGCGCGAAGTCCGTAGACGCGCGCGTAGAGGAGATGGAACTGCTCGGCCGCGTGCTGCGAGATCCCGTTCACGTCGACCGGCTCGATCGGGTGACTCTCGTCGACCGGCAGGCGACGCGGCCGACCGTAGATCTGGCGCGTCGAGGTGTAGACGACCGCCGCGCGCGAGCCGAGGCTCCGCAGCGTTTCGAGGAACGACAGGTGGCTCCGCGCATTCAGGTCGAAGTCGGCGAGCGGGTCCTCCATCGAGTCGAGGTGGCTGATCTGCCCGGCCAGGTTGAAGACGAAGTCGGCGTCGGCCACGGCCGGGGCGACGCGCGCCCCGTCGCCGACGTCGGCCTCGACCACCTCGATCGCCGCCGCGGCCCCCTCGAGGTTGCGCGGGTTGCCGCCGTGCCCGGGGACCATCGCGTCGACGACCCGGACGAGGGCGCCCGCGCGGGCGAGTTCGAGCGCGAGGTTGGACCCGATGAACCCGAGCCCGCCGGTCACCACGCAGCGACGTCCGGCGAACGCGCGGCGGCGCGCCTCCGCGGCGCGCTCGCCCCGGCCCCACCCCGCGTCCTCGACCGATGCGCCCGGGTCGTTCACGGCATCATCCGGCCGCTCGCGATCCTCCAGGCGAGGAAGGCGAGCCCCGCGGCACCGCCGGCGAGCAGCGGGCCGTCGACCGGTCGCGGGGCGCGCGCGAGCAGCAGTCCGGCCGCGGCGAAGACGGGAAAGCAGATCGAGACGTAGCGCGGCATGCCGAGGATGCCGAGAAACAGCGACGGTACGATCCACAGTGCCGCGAACGCGAGCCACGAGACCGGGAGCCGGCGCACGGTCGCGAGCAGGACCGCCGCCGCCAGGGCGAAGACGGCGAGGTCGAGTTTCGGAAACGTGTCGCGTCCCGCGAGCACTCCGCCGAGCGTCGTCTCGGCCCAGGCGGCCTTCGCGTGGACGAAGGCGAGGGGATCGCCGGTCGTGCGCCCGAGGTGGAGCATCCAGGCTCCGACGGCGAGGAGACCGGGAAGGCCGACCCGCGCGGCCGTCGCCAGGTCCCGGGCAACGAGGGAACCGACGGCGAGAGAGATCGCGACGGCGGCGCCGTTGGGTCGCAGAAGGGCCGCAGCACCCGCGAGAAGCCCCGCCGCGCCGGTGCGACCGTTCTCGGCGAGCACGAAGCTCCAGGTCGCGAGCGCGAGCATCGACGCCTCCGGGTACACCATGGAGAGCGGGGCCGCACCCGGGAAGAAGGCGAGTGTCCACGTCGCGAGCCGGGCCGGCGTCGCGCCGAAGCGCCGGCCGACGAGCCGGTGAAGTCCCGCGAGGCCGACGAGCATCGCCACGTTGGAAAGCAGCACCCCGACCTCCCGCGGAGGGAGCCCCGCGGCGGCCGCGAGGCGAAGCACGAGCGGGAGGAGCGGAAAGAACGGATACGGCGACTGCCCGTCGTGCCGGAACCCGTACCCCTCCCGAGCGACGTCGGCGTACCACGCACCGTCCCACGCACCGAGGGCGCGAGCGATGCGCCCCGGACCGGGAGCCGCCGCGGACAGGGCAATCGCGACCACCAGGAGCCGGGACGCAGCCCACGGGAGCAGTGCGTCTCGCCAGTCGCCGACGGCCCCCCCGGTCCGACCGGACGGGACCTGCGAATCGACGGGAGCCTCGCCCACGAACCCGCGCGACGTCAGGCCGGGAGCCCGACCATCCGCGCGCTCGTCTCCCAGAGGCGGGCGGCCGCGACCGGGTCGGCGCCGGCGCGCGACGTCGCGACGGGCTTGCAGTCGATGAAATAGCGGCCGCTCACGCCCGCGGCTTCGGGCGAGGTCGCGAGCCAGACCTGCGTGCGCGCCCCCTGCTCCGGCGTCGTCATGACGAAGCGTCCCGCCTTGAGCAGAAGCCCCCAGAGCCCCGAGGCCTCGCGCCCGAAGCCGGTCGCCACCATGCCGGGGTGCAGCGCGTTCACGGTGACGCCCGAGCCCTCGAGGCGCCGTGCGAGCTCCTGGGTGAAGAGCACGTTGCAGAGCTTCGACCGGCAGTAGGCCTGCCATCCGTCGAAGGACTTCTCGGCGTTCAGGTCGTCGAAATCGAGCGTGCTCCGGGTGTGAGCCCTCGAGGAGACGTTCACGATCCGCGACGGCGCGTTCGCACGAAGCCCGTCGAGCAGGAGGTTCGTCAGGAGAAAGGGGGCGAGGTGGTTCACGCCGAAGGTCGTCTCGTACCCGTCCCGTGTCGCACGACGCTCGGTGAGCATGAGCCCCGCGTTGTTCATCAGCACGTCGATGCGGCGGCCCGAGAGCTCGGCGGCGAGGCGACGCACCTCGTCGAGCGAAGCGAAGTCGGCGAGAAGCAACTCGGGAGCGGGGCCCGTCGCGACGGAGCGCACCTGAGCGAGCGCCTCCTCGCCGCGGGCCCGGTCGCGGCACACCATGAGGACCGACCAGCCCTGCCTCGCGATCTCCCGCGCACTCACGAGCCCGACGCCCGAGTTGGCACCGGTCACCACGCACGTCTTCGCCTTCGTCTCCACGCCTCCCGTAAACCACGAAGCACCCGGTCGGCGCCAGCCTCGCGAGGCGCTTGTCCGCGGTCGACCGCGTTTGGCATAGGAAGGCGGTGCGCACGCTCCGGGCCTCGGGCGGCCTCGCCACGGCGATGGTCCTGCTCCAGACCGCATGGTTCCTCGTGCGTTCGGGCATCGTTTCCTCGACCGTCGATCCGCCCGCCGCGCTCGGCATCGCGCTCTCGATGCTCGCCGGGGCGATCGCGGCGGCCCTGCCCGTCCGCACGATCGAGGGCCTCGACCGCGGGCTCGCGTCGATCGCCGGAGACCGGCGCGGCGCGGCGGCACTCGTCGTCGCGGCGAGCCTCGCGATCGGAGTCGCCGGCGCGGCGACGCAGCAGGTGCCGAGCTGGGACGAGCGGTTCATGGAGCCGGCCGTCCGGCTCGCCGCCGACGAGGGGCTCGGCCCCTTCTTCGAGCGCTACGCCGGCCTCGAGTGGCTCGGACGCCAGCATCCCCCGCTGCCGGTGCTGTTCTACGCGGGCATCCGGCGCGCGACCGGCAGCGGGATCTTCGGGCTCCGGATCGCGACGGTCCTGCTCGGGACCGGAACCCTCGTCGTGGCACTCGCCGTCGCGCGCCGCCTGGTCGAGCCCGCGACGGCCCTCCTGTCGGTCCTCCTGCTGCTCGCGTCGCCGCTCTTCGTGCGAATGGAGTCGGCGGCGATGAACGACATCTTCGTCACCGGGTTCTTCCTCTGCGCGGTGGAACTCGTGTTCCGGATCTCGCGCAGGCCGACGATCGGTGCGTCGGTGCTGCTCGGCGCCTGCGTCGGCGGCGGACTGGTCTCGAAGTACACGATGGCGATCGCCTGTCCGGTGCTCGCGGTCGTCGCCCTTCACGAGGGGACCCTCCTCGGCCGCTTCCGCGAATGGGCGATCGCCGTCGCGGTCGCGGCCGCGATCGGCGGCTCGTGGATGCTCGTCGCCCGGCGCATCGGCGTCTTCGAGGGCCAGGGCGCGTGGTTCGACGAGATGGCGCGAAACAGCACCGGCTCGTGGCAGGGTCTCCGCTTCGCGCTCGACGCGATCGTCACCAAGCTGCCGTCGGGCATCGGCGTCTACCTGCTGCCGCTGCTCGCGGGCGGATCGGCCGCCTTCGCCCGATCGGGCGGATCGACCGCCCACCTGCTCGCGGCCTGGGTGGCGCTCGTCTCGGTGCCGCTCCTGCTGACGCTGCCCGACAACCGCTACTTCCTCCCGGTCTACCCGGCGCTCGCGATCGTCGCGGCCCGGGGTGCAGCCCGGTTCGGCGCCGAGCGGTGCCGCGCCCTCGTTCTGGGCTGGATGCTGTGCGCGGCGACGCTCGCCTACTACTCCCAGGTCGACCTCGACCACCGCGCGTTCCTGTTCCACGCGCTCTTCGGCAACTGATCCCGCGAGGGCCCGCGCGGCGGCACCTCGCTCCCGAGCCGTGGTCGACCGGTCCGGCCGTGCCCGGAATCCCGGTTGCCCGCGGGGGGCAAATCGCCCTATGGATCGGGACGTGAGCGCATCGCCCGCAGGGGGAGTCGGTCGTGGCCGAGGGCGGGCCGACCGTCGCCCCGCGCCCCTCGGCCCCCGGACTCCCCGACCACGGGGAGCCTCCCGATGAGGCCCGTCCTCGTCGCGTGGGCACTCGCCGGCTTCGCCTCCTGGCCGGCGATGGAGTACCTCGTCCACGGAGTCCTCTCGCATCGCCTGCGCACCTTCGTGTCCCCGATGCACTGGGAACACCACGAGGACGAGCACGCGGTGTTCACTTCCGCGAGTGCATGGGTGCCGGCGTCCGCGTTCCTGTGGGCCATGCTCGCGCTCGCGATCGGCGCGACGGCCTCGGCCGCCTTCCTCGCCGGACTGCTGGTCGGGTTCCAGCGCTACGAGCGGGTACACTGGGCGATCCACTTCCGGGAACCGCGCGACGAGCGCGAACGCGTGCGACGGTTGCACCACCTCGCCCACCACTACCGCGACCCCTCGATGTACCACGGCGTGACGACGCGTCTCCTCGACCGCCTGTGCGGGACGCTGCCGGCCGACCACGAGCAGGCCTACGCGAGCGTCGCCGATCGGCCGCTCCTCGTCGCGCGGACGGGCGAGTCGGCCCCGGTGCGCCGGGCCCGGGCGTGAGGGCGCTCCGCTCTCCGGTCGGTCGCACGGCGGCCACGGCCCTCGCCGCTGCGGTCGCGTTCGCCGCGTGCGGCGGTTCGGGAAGCGGAGCCGGGGACGGCGGACCGGCCGCCTCCCCGACACCGATTCCGACCCCGGGCTTCGAGCGCTCGCTCGGGTTCGTCGTGTCGTCGTTCGGGCTCCTGTTCCCCGAGGTCGAGGGGGAGTCCTGCCCCGCCGGGCTCGCGAAGGGACCGGTCGAATACGCCGCAGCCGGACTCCCGGTGCCGCCCGACGACTGCACCGCCCCGCTGTCCGCGCCCTCTCCCGGCTCTCCTGCGATGCTCGCCCCGGGCACGCTCGACGGGTTCGACCTCGACGTCGGCGAGCAGGCCGGCTGCGAGCATCCCGGGTTCACCGGACCCGACGGAGCCGACGGCATCGACGACCAGCTCTGGCGCGTGCTCGGCTGCATCCGCGGGTTCCAGGAAGGCGACATCGTGAGCGGCGTCGTCGACGCCGCGGTGCGCGACGGCTCGATGACGATCCTCGTCGACGTCCGCGACGTCGACGACCCGCACGACGACGACGACGTCTCGGTCCAGGTCTTCGCGAGCCGCGAGGCGCCGCCGGCGGGCGGCGACGGGAGCGTGCTCCCCTGGGGAACGCTCGCCGTCGATCCGGACCCTCGCTTCCACGGATCGGTCGCACGCGGCCGCATCGTCGACGGAGTGCTCGAGGCGGGCCCGATGGACGTCCGCCTGCGCCTCAACATCCAGATCGTCGAGGGCGAGCTCTCGTTCCGGGGCGCCCGGCTGCGCCTCGCGATCGCCGACGGCGGAGACGCGAGGGGCGGGCTCCACGGCTACGCGCCGGTCGACGAGCTCTACGACGTCTTCGGCCGCCAGGCCGGCACGATCGGCGGCAAGGAGGCGATCGGCTACCTCTGCTCCGGGCTCCGACGACTGCTCGACGAGCAGGCCGACGGCGACCGCGATCCGGCGGACGGAACCTGCCGCTCGATCTCGTCGAGCTGGCGGCTCGGCGCGGTTCCGGCCTTCGTCGCGAGATGAGGGGGAGCGTCGCGATGGCGGACTTCCGGCTCCTCCTCGGTGCGCTGGTCGCGACCCTCGCCCTCTCCGCCTGCGGCGGCACGGGCGGCGGAGGCGGCGGCGCGCGAACGACACCGAGCCCCGCACCCTCGCCCACCGCCACGCCCGGCCCCACCCCCGTGCCTCCGCTCGCGAAGGCCGGGCCCGCCGCGATGCGCCGGCTCACGGCCGCGCAGTACCGGGCGAGCGTCGCCGACGTGCTCGGCGAGGACGCGATCGCCCCGGGACGCTTCGAGCCCGACCAGCGCGTGTCCGGGCTGCTCGCCGTCGGCGCGGCCGACGTGAGCGTGTCGCCGGCGGGGCTCGAGCAGTACGACGCGATGGCACGCGAAGTGGCCCGGCGTGCACTCGATCCCGCCCACCGAGACGCGATCGTCCCGTGCAGCCCGCAGTCGACGGTCGACGATGCCTGTGCGGCGAGTTTCCTGCGCGCCACCGCGCGGCGACTCCTGCGTCGACCCGTCGCGGACGACGAGGTCTCCGCCTGGGTCGCGGTCGCACGCGAGGCGGCCTCCGAACTCGGGGACTTCCACGGCGGGCTCGAGGTCGCACTCTCCGCCGTCCTCGTTTCGCCGGAGTTCCTGTTCCGGATCGACGACACCGAGGTCGACCCCGGTCGCGGCGGCGAGCGCTTCACGAGCCTCGCGATGGCACATCGCCTGTCCTACCTGCTGTGGAACACGACGCCCGACGACGACCTGCTCGACGCGGGCGAGCGCGGAGACCTGGTCGACCCGGCGGCGCTCGCGGCCCAGGTCGACCGCCTGCTCGAGTCCGAGCGGCTCGAGACCGCGGCGCGCGGGCTGTTCGCCGACGCCTGGGGCTTCGACGCGATCGAACAGGGGCTCGTCCGCAAGGACCCGGAGATCTTCCCCGCGTTCTCGCAGGAGGCGATCCGCGACGCCCGCGATCAGACCCTGCGGGTCGTCGTCGACCAGCTGCTCGCGCGCGACGGCGACTACCGCGAGCTCTTCACCACGCGCCGGTCGTTCATGACGCGGCCTCTCGGCATTCTCTACCGCGTCCCGGTGCGCAGCCCCGACGGGTGGGAGGAGTGGCTCTTCGGCGCCGACGACCGTCGCGACGGCGTGCTCTCCCACGTGAGCCTGCTCGCGCTCCACTCGCATCCCGGGCGCAGTTCCCCCACGCTGCGCGGCAAGTTCGTGCGCGAGGCGTTCCTGTGCCAGGACGTCCCGCCGCCGCCGGGCAACGTCGACTTCTCGATGTTCGCCGACGATGCGAACCAGAAGAAGACGACCGCCCGCGAGCGTCTCGAGGCGCACGTCTCGAACCCGGCCTGCGCGGGCTGCCACGCGCTCATGGACCCGATCGGGCTCGCGCTCGAGAACTTCGACGGGATCGGCGTCGCGCGCGACACGGAGAACGGCGCCGCGATCGACGCCTCGGGATCGCTCGACGGCGACGCCTACGCGGACGCACCGGGCCTCGGGGCGGCACTCGCCCGCCACCCGCAGCTCGGCCCCTGCTTCGTCGAGACTGCGTTCCGCTACGCCGTCGGCCGCGACCCCGTCGCAGGCGAGCGGGACTGGCTCGAGTGGGTGCAGGAGCGCTTCGCGGAGTCGGGCTTCCGCCTGCGGCCGCTCCTGCGCACGATCGTGACGAGCGACGCCTTCCGTCGCGCATCGGGTCCGCGGGAGGCCTCGGCCGGCACGAGCACCGCCCGCCCGGACGACGCGTCGCCCGCCACGGCGAGGGATTTCCGATGAGGCGCGCGAGACTCGACCGTCGCACCGTCCTGCGAGGCCTGCTGGGCGGTGCCGCCGTCTCGATCGGGCTGCCTCTCCTCGAGGTCTTCCTCGACGACCACGGCACCGCGCTCGCCGACGGCGGGGCGCTCCCGGTCCGCTTCGGCACCTGGTTCTGGGGCTGCGGCATGAACCCGGATCGGTGGACGCCCGAACGGGTCGGCGCCGGCTACGACCTCCCGGTCGAGCTCGCGCCGCTCGAGGGGATCGCCGACCGGGTGAGCGTGCTCTCGGGCTTCGGCGTCACGCTCGACGGTCGCCCCAACATCCCGCACTGGACCGGCGTCATGGCGACGCTCACCGGGGCGGTGCCGCGACGCGACGGCGACGTCGACGCGCCGACGCTCGACACGATCGTCTCGAAGGCGATCGGCTCCTCGACGCGCTTCCGCTCGATCGAGATGTCGGCGACGGGCATCCCCGGGCAGAGCTACAGCCGCGAGGGAACGAGCCTCGTGAACTCGGCCGCGGTCTCGCCGCTCGAGCTCTACGCCCGCATCTTCGGGCCGGGCTTCGCCGACCCCGGTGATGCGTCCTTCCGGCCCGACCCGCGCACGCTGCTGCGCCGCAGCGCACTCTCCGCCGTGCGCGAGGACGCGAACCGGCTCGCGGCCCGGCTCGGAACCCACGATCGGCGCAGGCTCGACCAGTACCTGACCTCGCTTCGGCAGCTCGAGCAGCAGATCGAGGTATCGCTGCGGCCGCCCGACCTCGACGCCTGCCGCAAGCCCGAGGCACCCGCGGGCGAGGACGTCGGCAGCGACCTCGAACGCGCCACCGCCACGCACCGCCTGCTCGCCGACGTCGCGATCGCGGCGATGCTCTGCGACCAGGCGCGGGTCTT
>JAGWVP010000598.1 GCA_018970825.1 bacterium
GGCGTAGGGCCCGAAATCGCGCCCGAGCGTCACCAGCCGGAAGCCGACCGGGTACGAGTTCGACGGCGTCATGAACTCCATGTTGCCGGACCAGCCGGTCGCGATGCAGGGCTTGCCGAGCGCCATCGCCTCAGCGATCGAGAGCCCGAAGCCCTCGCTGCGGTGGAGCGACACGAAGGCATCGCAGCACGCGACCAGCGCGCTCGTCGTCGCCCGGTCGAAGCGCTGGTCGAGGAGCACGCCGCCGACCTCCGCGACGGCCGCGGCGAGCGCCGGGATCGTGTCCGCGTCGAGCCCGTGGAGCGCGGGGCGTCGCTCGGCGATGTCGCGGTTGTTCATCTTGAGGACGAGCACCGGCCGACGGGCGGGGTCCGTCCCCTCGAAGGCGGCGCGGAAGGCGCGCACCACCGCGAGCGGGTTCTTGCGCTCCATCACGCTGCACGGGTCGAACGTGAACAGGAAGACGAAACGGTCCGACGGCAGTCCGAAGTCCGCGCGCGTGCGGGCCGAGCGCACGGCGGGCCGGACGAGGTACGGGAGCCGCACGACGGGCACCGGCGAGGCCGCGGCGATCGACGCCTGCGCGTAACCGCTGCCGACCCAGATCTCGTCGAAGGGATCGAAGGCGCGTCGCCACTTCGCCGGAAAGCTCGGCATCTCCCAGCTCCAGCAGCCGACGTTCGGACGCCCCGCGTGGAACTCGCTCGCCAGCCGGACGCGGGTGCCCTCGACGTTGACCGCGTTCACGAACCAGAGGTTCGCACGGCGGCCCGCGGGTGGCGCCTTCGGCTCGGGCAGGTCGACGGGCTCGAGCGTCGGGATCGGCTCGACGTCGATCCACGACGTGGGGTGCCCCACGGCCCGCAGTGCCGCGATCGTGGCGCGCGTGACCTCGCCCATGCCCGTGGATGCGCGCACGCAGCCGACCACCGTGACGGGCGGAGCCTGGGGGAGCTCCCCGGCCGCGGCGACGGCCGAGGCCCCGCCGAAGGCTCCGCGCAGCCGTCGCAGGGCGTCGCGCAGGGTTCGGTCCACGGCTCCCGATCGCGGATCGGCTGCCATCACGCCCGGCTTTCCCGCGCGGGACCCGTCCCGCCCTCGTCGAAACGCATCACCTCCGGCACGAGCAGACCTCGTCCCGCGCCGAACCGGCGGCGCAGCCAGTCCTCCACTCCCCAGCGGGTCGCAACCGAGAGAGCTCGCCGGTCTTCCGGACTCGTCCCGAACCGTCGGATGCGAGACCTCGCCTCCCCGATCCACCGCGGCAGGAGCAGCGGGAGCCGGTGGACGGGGGCGCTGCGCTCGAGCCAGAGCAGCCCGTTGCGCGTGAAGAAGTACTGGTAGCGGGCCCCGCGCTTGCCCCCGAAGCTCCTCGACCCCGCGTGCCGCATGCGGGCCCGGGGCTCGTAGCACAGGCGGTAGCCGAGGCGTCTCGCGCGAAGGCTCCAGTCGAGGTCCTCGAAGAGCAGGAAGAAGCGCTCGTCGAACAGGCCCACGCGCAGGAGGGCCTCGCGGCTCGCGAAGATCGCGCACCCGCTGATCCACTCGGTGTCGCCGGAAACGTCGAAGGCGGGACCGTCCGGCTCGCCCAGGCCGACGTGCCAGGCGTGCCCGTCGCGCGAGACGCGACCGCCCGCGAAGTGGATGCGATCGGGGCGACCCGGCGCGAGCGACTTGGGCGCGACGGCGGCGGCCCCGGGGCAGGCGTCGAGGGCGGCCGAGAGCCGTTCGACGCAGTCCGGCTCGAGCCGCGTGTCGTTGTTCAGCACGAGGAGCTGCCGAAAGGGCCCAGCGAGCGCGTGCCGCAGCCCGACGTCGTTTCCTCCCGCGTAACCGAGGTTCGCCCCCGTCTCGACCACCTCGACCCCGGGATGCTCGCGCCGCACGGCCGCGACCGAGTCGTCGGTCGAGCCGTTGTCCACGACCAGCACGTGCACCGGCACGGTCTGGGTCGCGAGGCTCGCGAGGCAGGCGAGCGTGTCGTCGCGCCCGTTCCAGTTGAGGACGATCGCGCACAGCGACACGGCACTCCCGCCGACCGCGGACGTCACGATCGCCCCTCGAGGCCTCGCCGTGCGCCAGCGCGGGACTCGCGATCGGGATCTCTCACGCGAGCCCCGCCGCGAACGGATCCCTGCGCATCTGCTCGCCCCATCGCCCGACGAACCGGGCGAGCTCGGCGTCGTGCCGCTCGCGGCGCTCCGGCGACGGCGCACGCCCGCGCGTCGCGCAGA
>JAGWVP010000599.1 GCA_018970825.1 bacterium
GTGCGGAGATTCGTGCACGATGTTCACGTGGAAGTCGCGGTGGGTGAGACCGGGGATCGCCTTCTCGGCCGCCGCGTAGGCCTCGGGGAAGTGGTCGACGTTCTTTCCCGAGAGCGTCATGCCGAGTACGACCTCGACGCCGGGAATCTCGCGCAGCCGGCGGAAGGTCTCGATCTGCCTCTGCCACCCGCCCTCGACGCCCCGGATCTCGTCGTTGGTCGCCTCGTCCCCGTCGGTCGAGACCGTGATGATGAGTTTCTCGGGTCGCCGGGCCATGATCGCGCGGGTGTTCTCGACGATCTTGTCGGTCAGGTAACCGTTGGTCGGGAAGTGGAGGAGGAGCAGGTTCGGGCAGGAGTCGATCACCGCGTGGGCGACTTCGACGAAATCCTTGCGGAGCGTCACCTCGCCGCCCGTCAGGTCGACCCACAGGAAGTCGCGCGACTTGCGCATGAACTCGCGGATCTCGTCGAGGCGCAGTTCGTCGCGCGGCTTCATCTGCCAGATGTTGCAGGTCTGGCACTTGTAGTTGCACCAGTAGGTGATGCAGAAGGTGAGCTTGAAGGGATGGTCCGGGCGCCGGAAGTTCGCCTCGAAGGCCTTCCGGGCGAGGGCCAGGTAGGAACGCGGCTTCACGTGATCGCCTCCAGCAGGCGGAGCGCCGGGTTCGGCTTCGGCGCGACCGACTGCCAGTTGCGGCAGTACCAGTCGTAGGCCTCGCAGGTGATCGCCACGTTGTCGCCCGACGGCTCCCAGCCGAGGCGCTCGCGCGCCCGCGACACGTCGAGCACGAAGTCCGCGTCCGCGAGCAGGTAGTGCTCGGGCACGATGGGCGAGATCCCGAACACGTTCAGCACCCGCGCCGCGTTGCGCAGCAGCGGGGCCGGGATCGCGTGCACGGTCGAGCGGCTGCCCGCGTGGCGGATCAGCGCCTCGACCTGCCGGCGCACCGTCGGCACGCCCGCCGGGTCGGACCCGACGTTCACGACCAGCCCGGCCGTGCCCGGCGTGGTCGCAGCGGCGATCGCCGCGCGCGCCACGTCGTCGGCCGAGACCATCTGCACGCGGTTGCGGCCGGCGCCGAGGAGGAAGACCTTGCGGCCGCGCCTCACCCAGTCGAACAGCAGCACGAACACGCCGGTCATCCCGTCCCCGAAGAGGCTCATCGGGCGCAGCCAGGTCACGTCCAGACCTTCCTCGACCGCGCGCCTGCAGAGCACCTCGGCGTCGAGCTTCGAGCGCCCGTACGCGCCGATCGGCTCCTTGGGGTGGGTCTCCTCGTCGACCGGAACCGTCCGCGGAATGCCGTAGACGGCCGAACTCGAGATGAACACGACCTTGCGGACACCACGGTCGCGGGCCGCGTCGAGGACGTTGCGGACCCCGCCGAGGTTCATTTCGAAGATCTCCTCCTCGGAGCACGAGGCGAACTGGGGCTTCATCCGCTGCCCCGCGGCGAGGTGGTAGATCGCCTCGACCCCGTCGGCCGCGCGGGCGAGCACGTCGCGATCGCGCATGTCGCCCTGCACGCCCGACCAGCTCCCCCCCCGCTCGACGATCTCCCCGGCGAGGGCTTCGGGCGTGGGCACGACGTCGAAGAGCCGCAACCGGTCGCCCCGTGCCGCGAGTCGCGGGACGAGGCTCTGGCCGAGCACGCCCGAGGAGCCTGTGACGAGGACGTCCACGATGTTCGGGCCCTCCGCGCCCCGTCAGCCCGCCGCGGCCGCGTCCGACGCGGACGGACCCGGAAGGGGGAAGCGCTTCTCGATCGCCGCCGCGACCTCCTCGACCCCGATCTCGCGCATGCAGACCGGGTCGACGCAGCGGCTCATCTTCAGGTTGTAGTTCGACAGGCAGGGGCTGCAGAACAGACCCTTGTAGAAGACCACGTCTCCCGGCCCGCGCGGTCCGTAGAGCCGGGGCTCGGTCGGGCCGAAGATCGCGACCGTCGGCGTCGCCACGAGCCCCGCGAGGTGGATGATCGAGGTGTCGTTCGAGACGATGAACTCGGCGGCCTCGAGGAGCCCGAGCAGTTCGCCCACGTCGAGGGCGTCGCACAGCGAGACGGCCCGGTCCGCGCAACGCATGCCGGCCATCGTCTCCTGCACGAGCTCCGCTTCCTCCGCTCCCTGCCCGGTGAACACCACGCGGGCCCCGCGGCGCTCGACCAGCGCGTCGGCGAGTTCGCCGAAGCGCGCGGCGTCCCAGCGCTTGAGCGCGATCT
>JAGWVP010000600.1 GCA_018970825.1 bacterium
GCCGGGCGCTCCCGCGCCGGGGAGCGACGGGCTTTCGCCGCACGAGTTCTTCAGCAAGGTCGCGCAACTCCTCATGATGGTCCTGCAGCTCGCGACGCGGGAGGGCTGGGTCTACAAGATCGACACCCGGCTCCGGCCGTCGGGCCGCGGCGGTCCGCTCGTCACCTCGCTCGAGGCCTTCGACGCCTACCACGCGGAGTCGGCGGCGCTCTGGGAACGGCAGGCGCTGGTGCGGGCGCGGGTCGTCTGCGGCCCGTCGGACCTCGCGCGATCGATCGACGCAGTCGTCGAGCGCTTCGTCTACGGTCGAGGGCTCGAGCCCGGGGAGCTCGCGGAGATCGCGCGGGTGCGCCGCCGCATGGAGGTCGAGCTCGCGCGCGAGGACGAGGAGGGTTTCAACCTGAAGATGGGCCGGGGTGGTCTCGTCGACGTCGAGTTCCTCGCCCAGGCCTCGGCGCTCGCCCACGGCCACGAGCACCCCGAGTTGCGCAACCGCGCGACGCGGCGACTCGTCGAGGCGATGGGCCGACTCGGGATCATCTCGGAAGCGGAGCGCGCCGAGCTTTCGGCGTCCTACTCCTTCCTGCGAGGGCTCGAGAACCGGCTCCGCATCGAGGGCGAGCACCCGATCGAGAGAATCCGCCGCGATCCGGCAGCGCTGTCCTCGACCGCGATCCGCATGGGCATCGAGGGGGAGGGCACGGAGCCGGGCGAGGTTCTGCTAGGGGAATACGACCGGCACCGCGAGAGGGTCCGGGCGATCTACGACCGGCTGGTCGGCCGGCACGCGTCCGACGAGGACACGGCCTGAGGGGAGCGAAGCGTGGACAAGAGCGAATGGATCTGGATGGACGGAAAGTTCGTGCCGTGGGCCGAGGCCAACGTGCACGTTCTCACCCACACGCTCCACTACGGGCTCGGCACCTTCGAGGGAGTTCGCTGCTACAAGCTCGTGGACGGCCGCTCGGCGATCTTCCGCCTGCCCGAGCACGTGCGACGGCTGCGCGATTCCGCCCACATCCTCGGCATCGAGATCCCGTTCTCGCAGGAGGAACTGTCGGAGGCGTGCCTCGAGACCCTGCGTCGCAACCGGCTCGACGAGTGCTACGTCCGCCCGCTCGTCTTCCTCGGCGACGGCGAGATGGGGCTCGCCGCGACGAACCCGGTCAGGGTCGCGATCGCCGCCTGGCGCTGGGGCGCCTACCTCGGCGACGAGGGCAAGCAGAAGGGGATCACGGCGAAGATCTCGTCGTTCCACCGCCTCCACAGCAACACGCTCATGTCGAAGGCGAAGACGGTCGGCAACTACGTGAACTCGATCCTCGCCTCGCAGGAGGCGCGCTCGGGAGGCTTCGGCGAAGCGCTCATGCTCGACACCGAGGGTTTCGTCGCCGAGGGCAGCGGCGAGAACCTGTTCGTCGTGCGCGACGGCGTGGTCCGCACCCCGGGCGCCCACTCGATCCTGCCCGGGATCACGCGCGACACGGCGATGCGCCTGCTGCGCGAGTCCGGACTCGACGTCCGCGAGGAGCGGGTCACCCGAGACGATCTCTACGTGGCCGACGAGATCTTCCTGACCGGCACGGCCGTCGAGGTGACGCCGGTGCGCGAGGTCGACCGCCGGCGGGTCGGCGACGGCACGCCGGGGCCGGTCACGAGGCAGATGCAGAAGCGCTACGACGAGGTCGTCCGCGGGGGCGATCCGAAGCACGCGTCCTGGCTCTCGTACCTCTGAGCCGGCGGCGCTCCCGCGGGGACCGGGGCGCGTGCGGCCGCGCGCGTCCCGGAAGGCCCGCCGGGGGGAGTCGACGATGAACCGCACCATCGACCTGGCCACCTCGTTCGCGGCCTCCGTCGCCCGGCTCGGTGCCGGGCTCTCGGTCGTGCCGCTCGGCCCGCGCCCGGAGCGCACGCTCGAGCTCTACGAGTTCGAGGCCTGTCCGTTCTGCCGCAAGGTCCGCGACGCGCTCTCGATGCTCGATCTCGAGGCGATCGTCCGTCCCTGCCCGAAGGGCGGCGAGCGCTTTCGCCCGGAGGTCCTGCGCCGCGGGGGAAAGGCGCAGTTCCCGTGGCTCGTCGACCCGAACACCGGGCGCGCGACGTACGAGTCCGACGAGATCGTCCGCTACCTGTTCGCGACCTACGGCCGCGGCGGCGCGCCGTGGCAGCTCTCGATCGCGCCGCTCGCGACCGCGACGGCGGCGCTCGCCTCGGCGTGGCGCCC
>JAGWVP010000601.1 GCA_018970825.1 bacterium
ACCTGGTCGTTGCCCTTGCCGGTCGCCCCGTGGGCGACCGCGTCGGCGCCGTGCTCGAGCGCGATCTCGACCTGCCGGCGCGCGATGAGCGGCCGCGCGATCGAGGTGCCGAGCATGTAGGTGCCCTCGTAGAGGGCGTTCGCGCGGAGGATCGGGAACACGTAGTCGCGCGCGAAGACCTCGCGCAGGTCCTCGATGACGACGTGCGAGGCGCCGCTCGCGCGCGCCTTGCCGTCGACCGGCGCGAGCTCCTCGCCCTGGCCGACGTCGGCGCAGTAGGCGATCACCTCGGCGCCGTATTCCTGTCGGAGCCATCCGAGGATGACCGAGGTGTCGAGGCCCCCGGAATAGGCGAGCACGATCTTCTTCACGGTGGGCTTCGTCACCACGGGGTCTCCTCAGCGGGCCTGGCCCGACTGCATGCGTTCGTGGAGGCGGACCATCACCGCCTTCTGGGCGTGGAGCCGGTTCTCGGCCTCGTCGAAGACGACCGATCGCGGTCCCTCGAGCACGTCGGCGGTGATTTCCTCGCCGCGGTGGGCGGGCAGGCAGTGCATGACGAGCGCGTCGGGCTTCGCGTGCGACATGAGCTTCGCGTTCACCTGGAAGCCCGCGAAGTCGCGCCGGCGCCGCTCGGTCTCCGCTTCCTGCCCCATGCTCGTCCAGACGTCGGTGTAGACGGCGTCGGCGCCGCGCACCGCCTCGGCCGGGTCGTGCACGACGACCACCCGGCCGGGGTTCCGCTCCCGTGCCGCCGCGAGGATCGCCGCGTCGGGCTCGTAGCCACGGGGGCAGCCCAGGCGGAAGCCGAAGCCGACGCGCCCGGCTGCCTCGAGCCAGGAGTTCACGACGTTGTTGCCGTCGCCGACGAAGGCGACCTCCAGCCCGGACAGGTCGGCCCCGCGGTGCTCGCGCAGCGTGAGCAGGTCGGCCAGCACCTGGCAGGGGTGGCTCAGGTCGGAGAGCCCGTTGATGACCGGGATCGTCGCATGGCGGGCGAGCTCGACGAGCGTCGCATGCGAGAAGGTGCGCGCGACGATCAGGTCGACCCAGCGCGAGAGGTTCTTCGCGATGTCGGCGACGGTCTCGCGCTCGCCGAGCCGGATGTCCTCGTGGGTCAGGTACACCGAGGCGCCGCCCAGCTGCTTCACGCCGGTCTCGAAGGTCACGCGGGTGCGCAGGCTCGGCTTCTCGAAGATCATCGCGAGCGTGCGGCCGACGAGCGGACGTGCGCCCGTTCCGGCGCGCAGCTCGGCCTTCAGGCGGGCCGCGTCGTCGCAGATCGCGAGGATCTCCTCGCGGGAGAGCTCGGCGAGGGAGAGCAGGTCCTTGTTCACTCCGCGAGCGCCTTTCCGAGGATCGCGAGCCCCTCGTCGATCTGCGGGTCGGTGATGACGATGGGTGGCGCGATGCGGAGCACCCGCTCGGCGGTGACGTTCAGGAGGAGCCCGAGGTCGAGCGCGCGCGCGGCGACCGCCTTCGCCCGGTCGGCGTCGACCAGTTCCATGCCGCACAGCATCCCGAGCCCCCGCACCTCCCGGACGAGGTCCGGGTGCCGGGTTCCGAGCGCGTCGAGACCGGCCCTCAGGCGCGCGGCCGCCGTGCGCGCGCGCGGGAGCGTCTCGCCGTCGAGCAGCGTCTCGATCGTCGCGACGGCGGCGGCGTTGGTGACGCAGTTGCCGCCGAAGGTCGAGCCGTGGGAGCCCAGGTCGAGCCCGGCGGCGGCGCGCCGGTTGGCGACCATCGCGCCGACCGGGACGCCGTTGCCGAGCGACTTCGCGAGCGTCATCACGTCGGGCGCGACGCCGGTCTGCTCGTGGGCCCAGAGCGTGCCGGTCCGCCCGCAGCCGGTCTGCACCTCGTCGAGCATGAGCAGCAGGTCGTGGCGGTCGCAGATCTCGCGCAGGCGGGCGAGGTAGCCCTCGGGCGGCACGACGACGCCTCCCTCGCCCTGCACCGGCTCGACGAGGACCGCGACCGTGTGCGGGCCGATCGCGGCCTCGACCGCGGCCGAGTCGCCGAACGGCGCGTATCGGAAGCCGGGCAGGGAGGGCTCGAAGCCGCGGCGCACCTTCTCCTGCCCGGTCGCCGCGATCGCGGCGAAGGTGCGGCCGTGGAAGGAGCCGAGGGCGGTCACGACCTCGTAGCGCCCGCCGCGTGCGTGCCCGTAGCGCCGGGCTGCCTTGATCGCGGCCTCGTTCGCCTCGGCGCCGCTGTT
>JAGWVP010000602.1 GCA_018970825.1 bacterium
GCCCCCCGCCCCGCCGGGCCGGGTCGGGGAGAGAGCCGGGAGCTCCCGGCCCCGCGGGCAGGCGCCGGGGGCCCCCCGCCCGCGGGGTCGGCGGCCCGGGAGAGCCGGCTCAGGCCCGCGCGGCGCGCGCGCCCGCGTGACGGGTCCGCAGGATGTCGACCATGCGGTCGCGGCCCGCGAGTTTCAGCTTCTGCAGGCGCTTGCGTTCCGCCTCCTCGGAGGGACTCAGATGCGCCTTGCCGCCCAGCTTGTCGATCTGGCGATCCAGGCGCTCGTGCTCTTCGTACTGCTTGCGCAACTCGAAGTCCTCGTCGAGGAGCGAGCGGATCAACTCGAGGTCGTGCTTGTCCATCGCCTCACCTCCGGCATGCGCTTGCGCCCGGGGCGACGGTCGCCCTCGCGGCGAAGGCATCGACGCCCCGATGGTGGGCCGCCACGAGCCGCAAGTCAACGGGAGCCCGGTCGCTCGCCGCCCGAGGCGAGCACCGCCTCCCGGTTGCGCTCCGCCTCCGAAGCCCGGACGTAGATCGGCGCGAGTCCCGCCGCGTCCCCCGGCGATCCTCCGCCGCGCGCGCCGATCGCGGCCACCGTCGCACCGCTCGGCCGGCCGAGCTCGTCGTCGAGGAGAACCGCGGCACCGCCGAGCGCCTCGTCGATCGAGCCCCGGTGGCGCGACGCGCCGTCCCCGAGGACGAACGCGACGCCACCCGCCGCGCACGAGGTCACCCGGCGTGCGAACTCGGCCGGGGCGAATGCGCCGGCGGGCTCGATCTCCGGCAGCGGTCCCGTCGTGCCGGATGCGAGCGCCGCGGGAACGGAGAAGCAGGCCCCGTAGACCTCGCCGCGCCGCGCATCGAGACACGGCGCGATCACCGCGCCCGCCGAGGGCGGTGGCCCGGGCGCCGTCCCGAGCCTCGCGAGGGCGGCCTCGGCGAGGGCCGTGAGCGTCGGCACGCCGACGAGCCGGGTCGTCGTCCCGAGGACCAGGCCCTTGGCGGTCGCGAGCGCCACCCGCAACCCCGTGAACGAGCCCGGGCCGATCGAGACGGCGATCACGTCGACGCCGGACAGGTCGCACCCGCCGAGCCCGAGCGCCTCGTCGATCAGCCCGAGGAGGAAGGTCCCGTGGGCGAGGCCCGAGTCGCGGGTCGCCTCGGCGAGCACCCTCGTCGGGCGATGCCCGCCCTCGTCCGGGGCCTCGACGACACCGACGCTGCCGAGCCGGGTCGACGTCTCGATCCCGAGGACGATCAAGCCGCGCGCGATCTCAGCCGGCGACGAGTCGGTGCAAGTCGTTGTAGAGGGCGAAGCCCATGAGCGACAGCAGGAGGAACATGCCGACCTGCTGCGCGATCTCGCGCTGCCGGATCTCGAGCGGGCGCCCGAGGAGCTTCTCGATCCCCATGAACATGAGGTGTCCGCCGTCGAGGATCGGGATCGGAAGCAGGTTCAGGACGCCCAGGTTGATGCTCAGGATCGCCATGAAGAAGAGCAGCGAGGGCAGCCCCTGGTGGGCCTGCTCGCCCGCCATCTTCATGATCATGATCGGGCCTCCGAGGTTCGAGGCCGGGACCACCGCCTGGAAAAGCTTCACGAGCGTCATGAACGTGAGCCAGGAGAGTTCGACCGTCTTCGCGAGTCCCTGGAAGATCGCCTTCACCGGGTTGCTGCGCTCGGTGACGACCTGGTCCGAGGGACCGACGCCGATCACGTAGACCGGCATGGGTTCGCCGAAGATCGTCTTGCCCTCGGTCCGCTGCGGCTGGATCGTCACGCGCCTCTCGGCCCCGTCGCGTCGGTAGACGAGGTCGACCGACCGCCCGTCGCTTTCGCGCACCGCGGCGGAGAGCGCCTCCCAGCGGTCGATCGCCTTGCCGTCGACCGAGACGATCACGTCACCGGTGCGGAGGCCGGCCGCGGCCGCGGGCATCCCCTCCTTCACGTCGCCGACCCGGGAGGTCGCGACCGGCACCCCGGTCGCGAAAAGAAGGGAGAACAGGAGGGAGGCGAACAGCAGGTTGAAGACCGGCCCGGCCGCCACGATCAGGGCCCGGGCCCAGAGGGGCTTCACGGCGAAGGAGTCGTCGCGGCTCGCGGTCTCGGGGTCGGGTTCGCTGCCGTCGTCCTCCTGCCCGACCATCTTCACGTACCCGCCGAGCGGGATGGCCGAGAGGGCGTACTCGGTCTGCCCGACCTGCTTCTTCGCGATCACCGGT
>JAGWVP010000603.1 GCA_018970825.1 bacterium
TGGCGTTCGGCGTGGGCTGTGCCCAGCCGGGCCTGCGGCCTTCGTCCATGCTCGATCCGTCCCGCATGGACCCCGGGGTCTCCCACCCCTTCGGCGCCTCGGTCGCCGGGCGGGCCCCGTCGTCGGGCTGGAGCGGTCCGCGCGTCGGCTCCCCCGACGCTCTCCAGGGGGCGAGCCTCGCGAACTGGGAGGAGTCCCTCGCGATGGACCGGGCCGAGGCCTTCCTCGCGGGCACCGAGAGCCTCTGGCCCGAGGCCTCCGATCCCAAGGTGATCTCCCGGGCCGAGGTCATGCTCGAGCGCGAGCCGTCGAAGATCCGTCGCGGTCTCGGCTCGGCGGCCCGCTACATGGGCATCATCCGCCGCGAATTCAAGGCGGTGGGCGTTCCCCTCGCCCTCGGCTTCCTGCCGATCATCGAGAGCGACTTCTCCCTCTCCGCGGTGAGTTCCGCTCGTGCCGTCGGGATCTGGCAGTTCACGGCCGGCACCGCGCAGCGCTACGGGCTGCTCGTGAACCGCGACGTCGACGAGCGCCGGGACCCGGAGAAGGCGACCCGCGCGGCCGCCCACCTCCTGCGCGATCTCTACGACCGCTTCGCCCGCTGGGATCTCGCGCTCGCGGCCTACAACGCGGGCCCCGGCACGGTCGACCGCGCGCTGTCGAAGCGCCCGGGAGCGGCGGATTTCTGGGAGGTCGCGGACCGGCTGCCGGGCGAGACCCGCGACTACGTACCGAAGGTGCTCGCGACGGCGTTGATCGCGAGCAAGCCGGAGGACTACGGCATCTCCGACGTCGACCACGACCTGCCGCTGCGCTACGACACGGCAGTCGTCTCGCAGCGTCTCGACATCGGCACGATCGCGACCCTCTGCGGCAGCACGAAGCAGGAAGTCGCCGACCTCAATCCCTCGCTGCGCCGCGGCGTCGTGCCCGCGACCGAGGACGGCTACCCCGTGCGGCTGCCCCACGGCACGGGCAAGCAGTTCGAGGTGAGCTACGCGGCCTTCCGCAGCGGTCGTCCGGCCGGCCCGGGCAGCCCCGGCTTCCGCTCCGAGATCTGACCCGCCTCGTCAGTGCAGGGTGGGCGAACGCTCGCCCAGGACGCCGAGCACCGTGATCGCGTCCTCGGCGACGCCGACGTGGTAGAGGACCCAGAAGCCCTCGACCGGCAACCGGAAGCAGCCGCGCAGGCCCGGCACCCGGTCCCGTCCGACCGGGTGGGGATCGCGCTTCAGGTCGACGATCGCGTTCCCGATCTCTCGCGTCGTGGAGACGGGGATCTGCCGCATCTCGAGCCATGCGCTATAGGTGAGGGCGAGTTTCATCGGCCTGCCCGGGAGATCGACCTCCGGGGCGCCCGCCTTTAGGTTCCCCATGAGCTCCCCGAACCCCTCCGATTCCGGCTCTGCCCGTCGCCTCGTGCGGCCCGCCGTCGCGGCGCTCGCGGGCTACGTCCCCGGCGAGCAGCCGACCGACCCTCGGGTCGTGAAGCTCAACACGAACGAGAACCCGTATCCGCCGTCGCCCCGTGTCGCCGAGGCGATCGTCGCGGCGGCGGGGAATCTCCACCTCTACCCGGACCCGGACTCGAGCGCGCTGCGGGCCGCCGCGGGCCGACTCTACGGTGTCGATCCCGCCGGCGTGGTGGTCGGCAACGGTTCGGACGAGCTTCTGGCGATGGTCCTGCGGACCGCCGTCGACCCGGGGCAGGGGGTCGCCTACCCGGTGCCAACCTACTCGCTCTACGACACGCAGGTGGCGCTGCAGGGCGGCCGGCCGATGCACTTCCCGTACGCGTCCGACTGGGTGCTGCCCGAGGCGCTCTTCTCGTGCGGGGCGCGGCTCTTCTTCGTCTGCAACCCGAACGCGCCCTCCGGCACGCTCGTGCCGCTGCCGGCGATCCAGCGGCTCGCGCGCGAGAATCCCGGCTCGATCGTGGTCTCCGACGAGGCCTACGTCGACTTCAGCGACGGCACCGCGGTCGGACTCGTCGGCCGGGTGCCCAACCTGGTCGTCCTGCGCAGCTTCTCGAAGTCCTACTCGCTGGCCGGGCTCCGGGTCGGGCTCGCGATGACGACGCCCGCGCTCGCGGCCGAGCTGCTCAAGGTCAAGGACTCCTACAACCTCGACCGTCTCGCGCAGGCGGGCGCGCTGGCCGCGCTCGAGGACCAGGCGACGATGCGCGCGAACGTCGAGCGGGTGCGCGCG
>JAGWVP010000604.1 GCA_018970825.1 bacterium
ACTCCCAGCGCGCGGCCGTCTCCTCGCGCGAGGGGAAGCCTTCCAGTCGGGGTGCGTCGAAGCCCGCCGAGTGGTGCCAGTCGAGGAAGAGCCACCAGGCGAGGTCCTGCACCGGATTGCCGAGCGAGACCATCTCCCAGTCGAGCACCGCGACGCAGCGGCCGTCGCGGAAGATCATGTTGCCGATGCGGGCGTCACCCCAGCAGAGCGTCGTCGGCTCGGCCTCGCGCGGGCGGTTCTCGCGCAGCCAGGCCAGCGCCGGCGTCGCGAAGACGTGATCGCGGCCTCCGTTCGCCCAGACGAGGTAGTGTTCGTAGGACGCGAGTTGCTGCTCGAGCGGCGTGGCGCCCCGGGCGGGGTCGTCGAGGTAGCCGAAGCCGAGCGTGCGCCAGTCGAGGCGGTGGATGCGGCTCATCTTCTCGAGGCCGTCCCACCACATGGCGGCGCGATCCGCCGGGCTCATCTCGGTCACCGGGCCCGCGAGGTGGTAGGGCGGGTTGTCGGTCGGGACCATCCCTTCGACGCGGTCCATCGCGTAGAAGCTCTTGCCGAGGACCTGGTCACCCTCCTCGAACCAGCGCACCGTCGGCACCGGCACGTCGGTCGGCCCGAGCCGACGCATCACGTCGACCTGGCGCCCGAGGTCGTACTCGGGGAACACCTGCCCGGTCGGGCGCACGCGGACGACGAGTGGTTCCACGTGCTCGCGGCCCGCCGCGTCGCGCCAGGCGAGGTCCAGCAGGAGCGTCTCGTTCGAGAAGCCCATCATCGGCACGACCAGGTCGCGCACCTCCACGTCGCGGGCACCTTCGAGCCGGGCTTCGAACCACGGCACGAGGCGCGCGCGCGTGAGCTCGGGGTCCCTCTGCTCGCCGATCGCCATGGCGAGCGCTTACGCGAGGGCGCCGCCGGTTGACAAGCGCGACCGCCGGCCGGGGCGAGCCCGGGTTCTCAGCGCCGAAGATCCGGAGCGTGGCGATTCGCGCCGTAGGCCTCGCAGAACGCTTCCTCGTCGCCCGCGAAGGTCGGGTCGAGCGCCGCGACGGCGCGCATCAGCGGAAGGGTGAACTCGGTGATGGAGACCCGCGGATCCTGGGTGCGGACGTCGAGGTCCTTGGCGACGACGACCATGTCGAGCCCGGGATGCCCGAAGACGTACTGGCCGTTGAATCCCGCCGCGTACCACATGCCGACGTCGTACTGCTGCTCGCAGTCGGCCCAGGGCGCGTAGCCGCAGTCGGGCGCCCCCGACGGCTCGTGCGGGTACTCGTTCCAGATCGCGGCAGGCCGGCAGGGGCCCGAGGCGTCCGTGATTTCGGGCCCGACCACGTGGAACCAGTTCGCCCGCGAGGTGAGCCAGGTGAGGTACCCGAACGCCGTGTTCGCATCCTCGAACGCGGGATGCGTCATCTTGTAGATCCAGTCGGCACCGACGATCCGCTCGCCGGACCAGACGCCGCCGTTCAGGATGAGGAGCCCGAGCCGCGCCATGTCCCGGAGCGTCGTGACCCAGCCGTAGCCGTAGGTCTTGTCCGGCGCGCCGTCGGACCAGGTCGAGTCCTTCATGCCCAGCGGCTCGAAGAGGAATCGTCGCGTGAACACGTCGAGGTCCTCGCCGAAGCGGGCCGGGTCCTGGTCGATCGCCGCGTTCACCGCGTCGCTCAGCCGGTTGATCTGCGTCGTCCCGACGGCGTCGTAGGTCCACGTCCGGTTGCCGAAGGAGAGGTCGGGGTCGTGTCCGACCATGCCGAGCACGTGGGCGACGAGTGCGTCCGGGTTGAACGTGACGTCGTCGACCCAGTGGTCCATGCGATCGAGATCGGAGAGCGGACCGGTCTTGCGCCCGGTGCGCGGTAGGTCGCGCGTCTGCCAGGCGGCGACCCCCGTCACGAGCGCGCCGAGGGTCTTCGTCGCCGAGAACACGAACGTCGGTGCGTCGGGTTCCGCGACGTCGTGTTCGTAGCAGAGGCGCCCGTAGCGGACGACCGCCCATCCCCTGCCACCGAGACGCTCGACCGCCGCGTCGACGTCGGCGAGTCGCGCCGGGTCGAGGCGACAGGTCTCGGCGATCTCTGCGCGCGGCACCGGGGCCCACTCGCCGCGACCCGGGTCGACGAGCGGCCGGGGCGCGCCGCCGGGCACCGGCCCCGCGGAGTCGTTGCAGGCCGCGAGGACGAGGGCGACGGCCAGCGCGGCGGCACGAAGCG
>JAGWVP010000605.1 GCA_018970825.1 bacterium
GGCTACCGTCGCCGCCTCTCGATGCGGATCGCCGAGCGACGCGTCGGGTTCCTCGAGGGCGCCTCGCACGACCTCGTGCCGATCGACCGCTGCCTGCTCGCGGCGCCCGAACTCGAAGGCGCGATCGCCGTCGCGCAGAAGTGGGTCGGCTCGCTGCGCACTCGCCTGAACCGGCTCGAGATCGCGAGCGTCGGGCCGGGACTCGACGCACCCGGCGGCACGCCCGGAGCGGCGTTCGTCGACGCACCCGGCCCCGGGCGCTTCGTGCTGGTCGGCCAGGCCGACGGCGCCTACTCGCCCGTCGACGACGACGCGAGCGAGCGCCTGCTCGCGGGCGAGCCGCGCCTCGCCGGCACCGTCGTCCACGGTCGCGGCTTCCGCCGCGTCGTCGGCGACGACCGGGTGCGCGTGCCGCTGCCGGGAGGCGACGCGATCGAGCTCCGGGCCGGCGACTTCACGCAGGTGGGCGACGCGGGCAACGCGGCGCTCATCGCCTGCGTCCTCGAGGCCGCGGATCCGCAGCCGGGCGAGGTCGTCGCCGACCTCTACGCGGGAGCGGGCAACCTCGCGATCCCGCTCGCGCGCCGCGGGGCGCGCGTGTTCGCCGTCGAACGCTCGCGCTCGAGCGTCGCCGCGGGTCGCGAGAACGCGTCGCGGCTCGGGCTCGCCGACCTCTCCTTCGAGGACGGCGACGTGCCGCGCGTTCTCGACGACTGGGCCGCGCGCGGCGTCGCGCTCGACGTCGCCGTCCTCGACCCGCCGCGCAGCGGTGCCGCCGACGCGGTCCCGCGCCTCCTGCGTCTCGCCCCGCGCGAGATCGTCTACGTGTCGTGCGATCCCTCGACGCTCGCCCGCGACCTGCGGACGCTGTCGTCGGACTACAGGTTCGTCTCGGCGCAGCCGCTCGACTTCTTCCCGCAGACCCACCACGTCGAGACGGTCGCGCGCCTCGCGCGTCGCTGAGCTGCCGCGCCGCCGCGCGCGACGGCCCGGCCGAGGTCCCGCGCGCCTCGCGCGACGCGCCGCTCGAGCGGCCCCGTCGCCCGCTCAGGCAGCGAGGAGAAGGGCCGCGATCGCCGCCTCGAACGCGACCGCGCCGAAATTGCGGGGCTCGCGGCTGCGGTCGACGACGATCGACGCCACGCGGCCGAGCGCCGCTCCGAGCCAGCCGCAGCCGAGGGCCCGAAAGGCGACCGGGGAGCCGGTTCCGAGCGCGAAGAGCCCGAGGGCGAGGAACAGCCCGCCGTAGGTCGCGCGGATCTCCGACACGCCGGTCCGACCGACGGGTGCCATGCTCGTGAACTCGGCGGTCGCCGCGGGGCGAAGCAGTCCGTTCAGGCCGAGGCCGACGTTGATCGCGGCGCCGACGATCGGCAGCCATCCCGCGGCCTCGACCGTCGCCCGGGTCGTGGAGACCGGATCCGCCATCGCCGCCCCCAGCGCGCGACTCAGTCGCGCCCGCCGCGGTGCACGCGCCCCGCGCGCTTCCCGGTCGGCTCGCCTTCCTCGATCACGGCCTCGCCGTTCACGAACACCCACGGGATGCCCTCGGCGCGCTGCAGCAGTCGCCGCTGCCCGCCCGGGAGGTCGGAGACCACCTCGGTCGGCCGCTGGCGGACGGTGCGCGGGTCGAAGAGAACGACGTCGGCCGCCTTGCCCGGTGCGAGGGTGCCGCGGTCGCGGAGGCCGTAGGCTTCGGCGGGTCGCGCGGAGAGCATGCGAACGGCGTCCTCGAGGCGGATCGAGCCGCGCTCCCGCACCCAGTGGCCGAGCAGGTAGGTCGTATAGCCCTGGTCGCACAGCGTGTCGACGTGGGCGCCCGCGTCGGAGAGCGCGAGCAGCGCGCCGTCGTCCGAGAGCAGGTCGCCGACCGCGTCCTCGTCGGAGTTCAGGACCTCGACGCCCCACTGGTCGGCGAGCTCGCCTGCGAGCACCGTGTCGAGGAAGGCGTCGACCGGGTCGCGCCCGAGTTCGCGCGCGATCGCCGCGACGGTCGCGTCGGCGAAGCGGCGGTGCCGCTCGACCGGCACGCGCAGGCGCATCTTCTCCCACGAGGGCGTGAGCAGGGCCTTCCAGCCGGAGCTGGTCTCGCGCAGCTTCGCGCGGAAGGACTCGGCCGCGAAGATCTCGCGCCGTCGATCCGCCGTCTCGTGCAGCAGCGGGCGCCAAAACGAGTTGTTCTCGAGGCCGAAGCAGGGGCCGAGG
>JAGWVP010000021.1 GCA_018970825.1 bacterium
TCCAGAGGCTCTCGTAGCCGAGTTCCTCGGCGAACCGCGCCACGTGCTGGCAGGCGGGAAGGTCGGGCGGGGCGGGCAGGCTCGCGGCGATCCGTCGGGTGCTCATGGCCGTCGATCTAGCCCCGGGGGGTTGCCCGAGCCAAGTCGCGGCCCGAGAAACGACCGTGGACGCGGGATCGGCACGTGGGGGGAGGAATTTCGGGCAGGCCCCCGAATACCCGCCCGGGATCCGGCGTCCATTGCGACGGGGCCGGCGGGGCCGGTCACCGGGAAGCGAAGGAACCATGGAGACGATGGACGACATTCGACGCGCGGTCCTGCAGTGGAGCAGGGGAACCACGCTGACCGCGAGCCTCGAGGAGGGCTGGATCGCCCCCGAGCCGACGCTCGCCGACCTGTTGAACCGCGGCTGGCCGCTCCGAGACCGCGCCCTGCGACCGGACGACGACCTGCTGGCGCGGGTCGCGCGCGAGGTCGCACGCATCTTCAACGCGAGAGTGCTGCGGATCGGACGCCGGTCGGGGCCGGACGCCGCCGGCGTCTGAGCGCTCCGACCGGGCGCCCGCGAGGGAGCGGCGCCGCCCGTTTCGCGGCGCCGCTCCCCGGGCGTCTACGTCAGGACCAGCGGTCGTCGCCCGCGATCGTCCGGTAGGCGATCGCACCGATCACGCCGCCGACGATCGGCGCGACCCAGAAGAGCCAGAGCTGGCCGAGCGCCCAGCCGCCGACGAAGAGCGCGGGCGCGGTGCTCCGGGCCGGGTTCACCGAGGCGTTGGTCACCGGCACGCTGAACAGGTGCACGAGCGTGAGCGCGAGCCCGATCGCGATCGGCGCGAAGCCCGCCGGGGCGCGGCGGTCGGTCGCGCCCATGATCACGAAGAGGAACATCGCGGTCGCGACGATCTCGCAGACCAGCGCGGCGAGGAATCCGTAGCCGCCGGGCGAGTGGTCGCCCCATCCGTTCGCCGCGAAGCCGGCCGCGGTCGAGAATCCGGGCTTTCCGCTCGCGATGATCCAGAGGACCGCGGACGCGAAGATCGCGCCCGCGACCTGCGCCGCGACGTACGGCCCGACCTCGCCCGCGGGGAAGCGGTTGCCCGCGGCGAGCCCGACGGACACCGCCGGGTTCAGGTGGCAGCCCGACACGTGGCCGATCGCGTAGGCCATGGTCAGGACCGTCAGGCCGAAGGCGAGCGAGACTCCCGCGAACCCGATCCCGAGGTCGGGGAACGCGGCCGCGAGAACGGCGCTTCCGCAGCCGCCGAAGACGAGCCAGAACGTGCCGACGAACTCCGCTGCGAGTCTCTTGCCGAGTGCCATGTCGAGTCCCTCCCCGCGGGATTCGCGACGCGCGAGCGGGCGCGCCGTCTCCACCGCGCCCACGCCGCTACCCGCGCGGGCCCCGGCGTGTCAACGAGTACGACGTCGGAGACGAGGGCGGTGCCACCGCCCACGGCGTCTCGACCGCCTGGTCATGCGCCGGACGAACGACAGCCATGAGCGCCGCGAGTGCCGTGCCGAATCGCCGACGGTTCCGGTGCCGTGTCGAGCCGGCTCAGCGGGCGTCGTCGGCGGGACTCGGGTGCTCCGGGGAGCACCCGAACCAGCCGTTGCGGCGGATCTTCTCGGCGACCGCCGGCGGCACCATGTCCTGCCAGGCCGGGTCACCCTCCGCGATGCGCTCCAGCACGCCGCGCGCGTAGATGTGCAGCAACTCCGGCCGGAAGTTCTCGAGCTGCTCGATGCAGCCTCGCCCGACCAGGTACTCGTAGAGCTTGCGCAGGTGCGGAGCGACCTCGAGGTTTTCGACCCGGACGAGCTGTCCGGTCCGGGGATCGCGCAGCGGGTACACGTAGACCTTCAGGTCGTTCTTGAAGAGTCGCCCGAAGGACTCGAGGATGCCGCCGTCGAGCTCGCGGTAGAACTGCTCGTCGAACAGGTCGCGCAGGCTTCCGGCGCCGAGGACGAGCCCGATGCGCTGCCGGGTGCGGGCCGCGAGCCACGCGGCGAGGCGGTAGTACTCGAAGTAGTCGGAGATCAGCACCGCGGTGCCGGTCGACGCGAGGATCTCGGCACGCGCGAGAAAGTCGCGGACGTCGATCTCGCCCTCTCCCTCGCGAAGGAGCCGGCTCATCGTGAGTTCCATGACCGGCAGGATCCGCTGCGGGTTCACGCCCGGCTCGAGCGAGAAGCGGTCGAGCGCGGTCTCGAGCATGTCGACGTTCACGTTGGTCACGGGCCGGAAGCTGCCGCGCTCGACGAGGACCGGGCGGTCGCGAAGCGCCTCCGACGGCTGGAGGACCGAGCCGTCGGCCGCGAACATGGCCGCGCCGGTGAGCCCGAGGCGCACGAGCGCGAGGCTCATGAGCCGGTTGTCGACGTGGCGGAACTCGATGCCCGAGAAGTCGACCATGTCGATCTCGATGCGCTCGGTGGTGAGCCCGTCGAGCAGTGAGGCGATCAGCTGTTCCGGTTCGTGGAAGAGGAAGCAGGCGCCGTAGAGCAGGTTCACCCCGACGATGCCGAGGGCCTCCTGCTGGAGCGCGTTCTCCCGGTCGCGCATCCGCACGTGCAGGATGATCTGGCTGTCGGCGTCGCGCGGGTGCGACTGGAACTTGACGCCCATCCAGCCGTGGCACTCGCTCGTGCCCTTCCAGCCCTGCGCCTTGACCGTGTCGGCGAAGGTGAAGAAGGCGGTCGTGTCGCCGCGGCGCTCCCGCAGTCGCGTCAGGTTCAGGTCGTGCTCGTAGTCGAGCATGCTCTGCAGCCGTTGGCGGCACACGTAGCGCTCGCACCGGCCGTAGATCGCGTCGCTCACCGTCATGTCGTAGGCGGAGATGCTCTTCGAGATCGTCCCGGCGGCCCCGCCGACGCGGAAGAACCAGCGCACGACCTCCTGCCCGGCACCGATCTCGGCGAAGGTGCCGTAGCGCCTCGGGTCGAGGTTGACGGCGAGCGCCTTCGCGTGGGTGTCGTTCGGGTGCGACGCGCCCATCGAGCGAGGCCGATTGCAAGCCCCGTGCCCGCCGGGAAGGGCTCGAAGCTCGCGCTGGCGACGCCTCGTGCGCGGGCCGTGCCTGCCCCCGCGGCAGTGCCCGTTCAGGGAGCAGGCGGCGGCGAGGGGAGCGACTCGCCCGGGACGGCACCGTTGCTGGAGCCGATCCGTCGCGTCCCGTATCGGAAACGCGTGCACCACGTCCGCGTCGACCACTTCTCGATCGCCGTCCGCTCGATCGACGCGGCGCTCGAGTTCTTCGGCCGCCACTTCCCGGTCGTGATGCACGAGCCGAAGCGCGACGGCTACACCGACGACTTCCGCTGGTGCGACTTCTACCTGGGCGCGGCGAAGGTCGAGCTCATCGAGAGCAGCCGTCCGGGCAGCTTCGTCGAGAAGTTCCTCGACCGCCGGGGAGAGGGGATCCACCATCTCTCGCTCGAAGTCGAGGACCTCGACGCCCTCCTGCACGACCTGAGACGCGACGGCCTGCGGATCGTCGACGAGCACGAGACGGAGCGCGGCGATCGCACGGCCTTCATCTCGCCGCGCTCGGCGCACGGCATGCTGGTGCAGTTCTGGCAGGCCGACGCGCCGTCGGACCCGACGCCCGAGCAGGCCCCGCCGCTTCCCCGCCTGCCGGGCGTCGACTCGCGGATGCGCTTCGACCACCTCTCGTCCGCGGTGCGCGACATCCCGGCCGCCTACGCCCTCTTCGCGCGATACCTGCCGATCGCGCAGGAGGGCGTGCTGCACCGCGGCTACGCGGGCGACTTCGACCTGAAGCAGTTCACGATCGGCGACCGCGGACGCTTCCGCATGGAGTTCGTCGCCGACGCGAGCGGTTCGAGCTTCGTCCGGCGCTTCCTCGAGCGCCGCGGCGAGGGCTTCCACCACCTCTCGATCGACGTCGACCGCATCGACCCGCTGCTCGAGCGGATGCGCGACTCGGGCGTCCGGATCGTCGACGAGGCCGAGCCGGGCGGCGGCTTCAAGACCGCCTTCGTCTCGCCGCGCTCGGCCCACGGCGTGCTGATCCAGTTCTGGCAGATCCCGGACCTCGAAGCGGAGTGGTGAGGGCCGGGAGCCACGCCCCGGGCGGCGAGGCTCCCGTGCACCCGCCGAGGGTCCTCTAACGGCGAGGCCGCGTCGCGAATCTTCCCCCGCGAGACGAGGTTGCGACGGTGCCGCGCGAGGGCGGCTCCTGCGGAACCCGGAGGCGGGGCAGTTCGCCCCGGGGGGAGGAGAGCCGATGGACGGACTCGCCGACGAGGGACGACGCTTCCCTCGAAGCCTCGCCGCGGCGCTCGCGGTCGCAGCCTTCCTGCTCGCGACACCCGCGTTCGCCTGCCTCGCGCCCGACGGCGGGGCGATCGACTGCGCCCTCGGTCTCTCGTTCGTCGAGACGGTCGACCGCCCGACGGCGGACCGCGACGGCTGGCGCGCGGGCGGCGTGCTCGACGAGAGCGCGAGCCCCGGCCTGTTCTCGAGGATCGCCTCGGGCGGGGCGACGGTTTCGCTCGGCACCGGCGCGGTCGGCGGGAGCTTCGTCGAGACCGACGAGATCGCGTTCGCGGCGGCCGACTGCGCCGTCTCGGGCACGGGCGGCCGCCGGCTGCGCTGCGCGAACGAGCAGGGGCGGCTCGTGCTGTCGCCCGACGCGACCGCATCCCTCCGCAAGTTCGGCGTGGCGGCGAAGCACCGATCGTTCGCCCTGCCCGCGGTCGCGAGCCTGCCGCTCGCGGTCGTGCTGACCGCGGACGACGCGGTCGCCCGCGGCGACACCGCGTTTCCCTGCCGGTCGAACGACGGCGCGACGAAGATCTCGTGCCGCAACACCGACCCCGACACGACGACGACGGCGGGGATCCTCTGCGGCCTGTCGCGGAGCACCTTCAACGCCTCGCCGTCGGTGAACGCGACCAGCACCTCGTCCTGGGCCTGCGACGGCACCTCCCGACTGCTCACGGCGAACGGGTTGCCCGACCATGACGTCGGCATGTTCCCGAACCGGAACAACCCGAACACCATTGCGGCGCAGGGCGTGTCGGTGTCGTACACGCTCACGCCCGCGATCGTGGACGGACCCGCGACGAGCCTCGGAGTCCCGAGCATCGGGCATGCCCTGAACGGCGTGAAGTTCGACCCCGCGACGGCGGGGGCCTGCACCGACGCGGGCGACTGCAACCTCGGCTTCAGCACGGCGCCCTGGCGCATCGAGGCGCTCGGCCAAACTTCGTTCGAGTTCGGCGTAGACGAGAGCAACGCCCACGTGCAGCCGGGAGGCGCCTACCACTACCACGGCATGCCCGAGGGCCTGCTGGAGTCGCTGGGCAAGGGAACCGCGATGTCGCTCGTCGGGTGGGCGCGCGACGGGTTCCCGATCTACGCCCGCTACGGCTTCGGCGACCCGCTGGATGCGTTCTCGGCGACCCGGGTCGTCGTGAGCAGCTTCCGATTGAAGGCGACGCCCGACGCGCGCCGCCCCTCGACCGCGCTCTACGCGATGGGCGCCTTCACGCAGGACTGGGAGTACGTGGCCGGCTCGGGCGACCTCGACGAGTGCAACGGCCGCTTCGGCGTGACGCCCGAATTCCCGCTCGGCATCTACCACTACTTCATCACCGACACCTACCCCTTCATCCAGCGCTGCGTGAAGGGGACGCCGGCGGCGGGATGACCGGAAGGAGGATCGGAGCGAGTCCGCCGGGCCGCGAGGGCCTCGAAACCGGGGTGACCCGGGCCTCCGACCTCTGGTAGCGTCGCGCCCATGCGACCCGCCCGGCGCGACGCGCGCGACTCGATCGCCCTCGGTTTCCTGCTCTGCGCGGTGACGTGCGCCGCCGCGGCGAACGCGTCGCCGCCCGCGGCCTCGTCGGGCGCACCGGCGATCGACGCGGGCGCGCTGCGGGTCGAGGTCGAACGGGATCCGTGGCGGCTCCGCTTCTCCGGCGCCGACGGGGGCGCGCTGCTCGACGAGTCGACCGCGCGCGAGGCCGGCTCGGCCGGCGCGACCGGCTTCCGCAGCGACGGCCGCTGGTTCCACGCGACGCGTGCGACGGCGGTCGAGAACCTGCCCGACGGCTCGGTCGAGGCCTGGGTCGCGACCGACGATCCGGCGGGACGCAACCTCCGCGTCGTCCTCTCGCGCGACGGCGGCGAGGGCGTGATCGCGGTCGCCGTCGAGGTCCGCGAACGAATCCCGCCCGACGACCCGCTCGCGGGCGTGTCCGCGCCGCCGCCTCCGCTCGAGGCGGTCGGCGTCGCGTGGGACGCGGATACCCGCGGCGAGGGCTTCTACGGCTTCGGCGAGCGCGCGGACCGCGTCCAGCACCGCGGCGCCGCCGTCGAGAGCTACGTTGCCGACGGGCCGTGGCAGCCCGACGAGTACCAGTTGATGAGCGGCATCCTGCCGAAGCCGGGCTTCCGCCCGCGCGACGACTCGACCTACTTCCCGATCCCCTGGCTGCTCTCGAGCCGCGGCTACGGCGTCCTGGTCGACGCCGACGAGACGGTCGTGCACCGGCTCGGGACCGAGCGCGAGGACGCGTGGAGCTTCGAGGTGCGCGGCGCGCCCGAGGACCTCGACTTCCGGCCCGCGCCGTCGCGCGTCGCCTTCCGCGTGTTCGGCGGGCCCGAGCCGTCCGACGCACTCGCGCGCTACACGAATCGCGTCGGGCGCCAGCCGCGCGTCCGCGCGCCGTGGGTGTTCGGGCCCTGGTACCAGGGGCCCGAGGCCGGCGTGGTCGCGCTGCGCGAGGCCGACGCGCCGGTGTCGGTGTCGCAGACCTACCTGCACTATCTTCCGTGCGGCGGGAGCCGCGCCAACGAGTGGCCGCGCAACGAGCGGCTCCACGCGCTCGGCGTCGCCGTCACCACCTACTTCAACCCGATGGTCTGCCAGTCCTACGAGGCCGCGTTCTCGAAGGCGGCCGAGGCCGGCGGCCTCGTCAAGGACGCGACCGGCGCGCCCTACATCTACACCTACTTCACCACGCGCCCCTTCCTCGTGAGCCAGTACGACTTCACCGCTGAAGCCGGCCGCAAGGCGTTCGACGACATGCTCTCGCAGGCGATCGACGACGGCCACGACGGCTGGATGGAGGACTTCGGCGAGTACACGCCGTTCGACGCCGTGACGGCCGACGGGCGCGACGGCTCGGCGACGCACAACGCCTACGTGCGCGACTACCACTGCTCGGCCTGGCGCTTCGCGCGCGGGCAGGACCGGCCGATCGTGCGCTTCCAGCGCTCGGGATGGACCGGCGCCGCCCGCTGCGCGCAGGTGGTCTGGGGCGGCGACCCGACGGCCGGCTGGGGCTTCGACGGGCTTGCGAGCGTCGTGCGTGCCGGGCTCGGCATGGGCCTCTCCGGAGTGAGCCTGTGGGGCTCGGACGTGGGTGGCTTCTTCTCGTTTTACGGCCGCGCGCTCGACGACGAACTGCTGCGCCGCTGGGTGCAACTCGGTGCCTTCTCCGGCGTCATGCGCACCGAGCGCGACGGCATCGCGATCCCCGACTATGATCGCCCGCAGGTCGAGCAGCCGCAGCAGATCGCGAACTGGCGCCGCTACGCGAAGATCCGCACGCAGCTTTATCCCTACGTCGCCGGCGCCGATGAGGCCTACCGCAAGACCGGCCTGCCGATCATGCGCCACCTGCTGCTCGGCTGGCCGGACGACTGGAGAGCCCGCGGCCGAGACGACGAGTTCCTGTTCGGCCCCGACCTGCTGGTGGCGCCCGTGCTCGAGCCGGGTGCCACGACCCGCGAGGCCTACCTCCCCGCCGGGAGCTGGATCGACTTCTGGCGCAGCGTGTCCTTCCAGGAGTCCGACGGCTCGCTCGTGCTGCGATCGCCGGAGACGATCGCGGGCGGGCAGTCGGTCGTGCTGCCGGCTCCCGCCGAGGAGATCCCGCTGCTCGTGCGCGCGGGTACGATCCTGCCGATGCTTCCTCCGTGGGTCGACACGCTCGCCGACTACGGATGGGGCACGCCGGGTCTCGTGCGGCTCTCCGACGGGCCGCGCTCGCGCGACCTGCTCGCGTTTCCGCGCGGGCACTCGTTCGCACGCCTCGACGGCGGCGGGCGCATCGAGTCCGACGAGGTCGCCGAAGGCTGGCGCCTCGCGCTCCACGGACCCGAGACGTCGTGGCGCGTGCAGGCGTCGCTGCGCACGCTCGAGCGGCCGATCGCACCGTGCGCGGTCGAGTGGAAAGGTCGTCCCCTCGTCGACGGCACGTGGTCGTGGGACGCGGGGCAGGGCGTGCTGCGGGCGAAGTTCGACGGACGCGGCACGCTCCTCGTGCGCGGCTGCGCGGGGTGACGGGAGAGACGATGCGGCCGCGAAGGCGCGCTCTCCTCGAACAGCCGGGCCGCGGCGCCCGGGTTCGCAGAGGCGTGTCGCGCGGTCCGTTCGCGCCGCGGGCCGGCTCAGCGCAGCGGCACGACGCTCGCCGACAGGTAGTCCGGCCGCGTCGGCGTCGAGTACGGCCAGGGCACGACTTCTCCGGCCTCGAGCAGCCCGCGGACGAAGGCGTCCTGGCGCGCACGCGCGTCGGGCACCGGCACGTCGCGGTTCAGCACCGCGAAGCGAACGACGCCCCAGCGTCGCGTGCGCACCGCGCCGGCGAGCGCACTCGCGCCCTCGGAGCCGAACGTCCCGGTCTTGCCGACCACTGCGCCCCGGCTCTCGGCGAAGCGGTCCTCGAGCGTTCCGGGATCGATGCCGGAGACCGGGAGCACGTCGGTGAGCTGCAGGCCGTGGCATTTGAGCTCGGCCTGGAGCGCGTCGAGGATCGCGATCGTCGCGCGCGGGCTCAGGCGGTTCGTCGAGCCCGCGCCCGCGCCGTTGTCGATCACGATCTCGTTGCCCGGGATGGCGGGCACCCGCGCGCGCACGACGTCCTGCACCGCGTGCGGTCCGCCGATCGCGTCGGCGACCTGGTGGAAGACGTTGTTCGAGTAGCCGTTCATCACCTTGACGACGTGCAGCAGCGGCGGCGAGCGGTACTCGAGGAGCGGCGTCGGCACGCGGCCCGCGGGAGCGCTCGCGGCCCCGGCGGCGCGCGTTCCGAACGAGAGCATCTCCTCGCCGAGCGACCGGCTCGTCCCGACGCGGCGGGCGACGGCGGGCCACGAGCCCTTGCCCTCGCGGCCCTCGAGGACCGCCTTCAGGCGGCGGCCGTCGGGATCGGGCTCCCAGTTGAGGAGGAACGGTCCGTCGAGCCGCAGCGTCCCGTCGACGCGCCGCACGCCGCGCTCGTTCAGGCCGGCGAGCAGCAGGAGCCCGCTCTCGTAGACGAAGAACGGGTCGTGTCCGCCCTCGACGACGAGGTCGCCCTCGATGCGCCCGCCCTCGAGAGGGCCCGTGCCGACGATCCGCGTCGTGAAGCGATGGGTCGGCCCGAGGCGATCGAGCAGCGCGAGCGTGGTCGCGACCTTGGTCACGGACGCCGGATGGACGGCGACGTCGGCCGCCTCGGAGGCGAGCACGCTGCCGTCCTGGGCGACCGCCATCACGCCCTGGCCGGGCCCGACGGTGCGAAGCGCGAGGTCCTGGAGCGGCGCCGCGGGGCCGTCCGCCCGGGCGGTCGCAGCGACTCCGAGCAGCGCGGCGAGCAGGCAGAGCGCGGTCGAGCGTCTCCGTGGCCGCGGGCCGCCGACGGAATGGTGCAGGGGGCGGGCACGCTTCGTCGACATCGGCGCTCCTGGTCGCTGGGCGGGCATTCCGCACCCGCGAAGGCCACGTCGAAGCCTAGCCGGGTTCACTCGTGCTTGCACCCGGTGGTAGAGGGATCGGACGTCCCGTCCCGCCGGAGGTGATCCATGTCGCGTCTCTCGTCGCTCCCGCTCGTCGTCCTCGTGGCCGCAACGATGTCGTCCGCCTGCACGCGCAGCGAGGAGCCCTTCGCCCCCGGCCGGGGAGCGGGCGGTGGCGCGAGCACGGGCGGCGCCGACGCTCAGGGTGCTACCGCGGCCTCGTCCGCGACCGAAGCCGCCAACCGCGAGGTCGCGGCATCGCTCCCGATCGACGACCCCCGCGATTTCGAGGACGCGCGTCGCGGCCTCCTCGCGCGCGAGGAGCGGGTGCTGGTGAAGGGCGAGGACGGCGGCACGATCTGGGATCTCGGCGCCTACGACTTCGTCGAGGGCGACGCGCCGCCGAGCGTGAACCCGAGCCTCTGGCGGCAGGCGAAGCTGAACGGCGTCCACGGCCTCTTCGAGGTCTCGCCCGGCGTCTACCAGGTACGCGGCTACGACGTCTCGAACATGTCGATCATCGTCGGGCGGACCGGCTGGATCGTCGTCGACCCGCTCACCTGTCGCGAGACCGCCGCGGCGGCCTTCGCGCTCGCCCGCAAGCACCTCGGGAACGCGCCGGTCGTCGCGGTGATCTTCACGCACAGCCACCTCGACCACTTCGGAGGCGTCGACGCGGTCCTGCCCGCGGATCCGGAAGCGCGCAAGAAGGTACGGGTCATCGCGCCGCGCGGCTTCGTCGAGGAGGCGACGAGCGAGAACATCTTCGCCGGGCCCGCGATGATCCGGCGCGCGGCCTACATGTACGGGATGTCGCTCCCCAAGGACCCGCGCGGCCACGTCGACACCGGGCTCGGCAAGCAGCCCGCGCGCGGCTCGATCTCGATCGCGGAGCCGACCGACCTCGTCGATCGCGCGCCGCAGGAGATGGAGGTCGACGGCATCCGCTTCGTCTTCATGTACGCGCCCCACTCCGAGGCGCCCGCCGAGATGACCTTCTACCTGCCGGACGCGAAGGCCTTCTGCAGCGCCGAGATCGTGAGCCACGTGATGCACAACCTGCTCACGCTGCGCGGGGCCAAGGTGCGCGACCCGGTGCTGTGGAGCGGCTACATCGACGCCGCGATGACGGAGTTCCGCGACGCGGAGGTCGTCTTCGGCAGCCACAGCTGGCCGGTCTGGGGGAACGCGCGCGGCATGGACCTGCTCGCGAAGCAGCGCGACATGTACCGGTTCATGAACGACCAGTCGCTGCGGCTCGCGAACCGGGGTGCGCGCCCGCAGGAGATCGCCGAGAGCATCCGGATGCCGGAGTCGCTCGCGAAGGAGTTCGCGGATCGCGGCTACTACGGCACGCTGCGCCACAACTCGAAGGCGGTCTACCAGCACTACTTCGGCTGGTACGACGGCAACCCGGCGCACCTCGATCCGCTGCCGCCGGTCGAGGCCTCGAAGCGCTACGTCGAGGCGATGGGCGGCGCCTCCCGGGTGCTCGAGCAGGCGCGTGCGGCGCACGAGGCGGCCGACGACCGCTGGGCGGCGACGCTGCTCGACCACCTGGTCTTCGCCGAACCCGACCATGCCGAGGCGAAGGAGCTGCTCGCGCAGGTCTACGACCAGCTCGGCTATCGTGCCGAGTCCGGCCCGTGGCGCGACATCTACCTCTCGGGCGCCTACGAGCTTCGCCACGGAGTCTCGAGCCCGCCGCTCGACATGAAGCCTGCGATGAACCTGCTGTCGCACCTGGAGCTCGGGAAGTTCTTCGACTCGATGGCGACGCGGATCGACCCGGAGAAGGCCGAGGGCAAGCGCATCGTCGTCAACTTCATGTTCACCGACGAAGGGGAGACGCACGTCGTCGAACTCTCGAACTCGGTCCTCCACCACCACCTCCGGTCCCCGGACCCGGCCGCGAGCGCCACGGTGCGGCTCACTCGCCCGTTCCTGCTGAAACTCGCGACGGGACAGGCGGGGCTCCGCGACCTCGTCTTCTCGGAGGACTTCGACGTCGAGGGGAGCCGGATGGACGTGCTCGGGCTGTTTTCCATGCTCGAGCGACCCGACGGGCTCTTCCCGATCGTGACGCCCTGACGTCCGCATGACGCGGCGGGCGCGCCGCGGCTCGCCCGCCGGGCCGTGCCTGCCGCCGGCCACCCCGCGGCGTCAGCCCTCCGCGCCGACCTTCTGGTAGTCCTTCACGTCGGCGAAGCGGATCTTCGGCCACTCCTTCTGCTCGTAGTCGAGCAGGAACTGCGACGGCGCGAGGAAGACCGGCGAGCCGTCGAGGTCGCGGGCGACCGAGGAGCGGTTGTCGGCGACGAAGCGGTCGAGCTCGCGCGGGTCGTCGCAGGAGATCCAGCGCACGGCCTGGAAGCGTGCGCTCTCGAAGGTGACCGGTAGCCCGTACTCCGCGTCGAGCCGGTCGACGAGCACGTCGAGCTGGAGCGCGCCGACCACGCCGACCAGGAAGGGCGAGCCGTCGTCGGGCACGAAGAGCTGGACGACGCCCTCCTCGGAGAGCTGCTGGAGAGCGCCGCGCAGCTTCTTCGCCTTCATCGCGTCCTGCAGTCGCACGCGGCGCAGGATCTCGGGCGCAAAGCTCGGCACTCCGCGGAAGACGATGTCCTCGCCCTCGGTGAGCGTGTCGCCGATCCGCAGCGTGCCGTGGTTCGGGATGCCGACCACGTCGCCCGCCCACGCTTCCTCGGCGAGGGCCCGGTCGCGCGCGAAGAAGAACTGCGGCGTCGCGAGGCTCATCGGCTTGCCGGTGCGGACGAGTTTCGCCTTCATGCCGCGCCGGAGCTTGCCCGAGCAGACGCGCAGAAACGCGATGCGGTCGCGGTGGTTCGGGTCCATGTTCGCCTGGATCTTGAACACGAAGCCCGACATCGAAGGCTCCGCAGCCTCGACGACGCGGCGGTCGGCGGCCTGCGCCCGGGGACCCGGAGCATGCTCCGCGAGCGCGTCGATCAGGTCGCGCACGCCGACGTTGCGCAGCGCGCTGCCGAAGTAGACCGGCGTGAGATGCCCTTCGAGGAACGACGCCCGGTCGAAGGGCTTGCTCGCCTCGGCGGCGAGCGCGACGCCCTCGCGGAAAGTCTCGCGGTCCGATCCGTGGACGAGCGCGTCGATCGCCGGGTCCTCGGGGCCGGACACGGGTTGCGCGGTGTCGTCGTCCACGCCGCGGATCCTGCGTCTCGCGATGTCGTAGGTGCCGGCGAAGGCCGGGCCCTGCCCGATCGGCCACGTCATCGGGGTGGTGTCGAGCGCAAGCGTCTTCTCGATCTCGTCGAGCAGCTCGAAGGGATCGCGGCTTTCGCGGTCCATCTTGTTGATGAAGGTGACGATCGGGATGTCGCGCAGCCGGCAGACCTCGAAGAGCTTGCGCGTGCGGGCCTCGATGCCCTTCGCTGCGTCGATCACCATGACGGCCGAGTCGACCGCGGTGAGCGTGCGGTAGGTGTCCTCGGAGAAGTCCTCGTGGCCCGGCGTGTCGAGCAGGTTGAAGACGCAGCCCCCGTACTCGAAGGTCATGACGGAGGTGACGACCGAGATCCCGCGCTCGCGCTCGATCGCCATCCAGTCCGAGCGGGTGTGGGCCCGGTTGCGCTTCACGCGGACCTCGCCCGCGAGCTGGATCGCGCCGCCCATGAGCAGAAGCTTCTCGGTGAGCGTCGTCTTGCCGGCGTCGGGGTGGGAGATCACCGCGAAGGTGCGGCGCCGGTCGACGGGCGAGTGGGCGCGGGCGTGCGCGGAGTCGTGGGGGGTGGTCTCTTCCATGGATCCTGGTCGCTGGCCGGGCGTCGGCGCCGAGGGAACGGTTCCGTGCGCGGCCTTCGGCGTAGCAGACGCGGCGGGCCTCCACCCATTCATGCGGTCGACCGTTCCGCGGAACGGGCAAGGCTCGCAGGGGCGGTCCGGTCGCCGTGGTGCCGGCCCCGAAAAGGCGCCGTCCTCGGACCGGGACGGGTGAGACGGCGACTCGGAGGCGCGCCGCGAGACGGGAGGCCGCCTTCGCGATCCGACGACGGTCGTTGA
>JAGWVP010000606.1 GCA_018970825.1 bacterium
GCGCGAGGCCGCCTCCCAGGAGGGCGCGCCCGCGAGGTCGCGGTCGACGAGCCCCGTCAGCCGGCTCGCGAACGCCGGGAGCGGCTCGCGCGGGTCGACGAACCGGTGAAAGGCCCGGGCGGGCTCGCCGGGCCGCAGGATCACGGCTCCGATCTCGACGACCCGCGCGGTCGTCGGGTCGAGGCCGGTCGTCTCGAGATCGACCACCGCGAGGCCCCCGAGCGAGAGGGCGATCTCCTCGCAGGCCGGGGGCCCGGGCAGACTCGCGCGGGCGAGCGAAGCCGCGACGACCTCGTCGGAGGTCGGTGCCCGTTTCTGGTCGCCGGACTCCACCATGCAGCCGTCCCCTCGCCTCGCACCGGGTCCCGGCTCGCGCGACGAGCGGTGCGGGTCCCCTTACACCACGCGCCGCGGTGCGCGCGAGCGGGGCGGACCCGGTCGTGCGCGCCGTGCATCCGCGACGGCCGTCCTCGTGCTGCACGCCCCGCGCGGGGACCGGTTCGCGGCCTCCTCGTGCGCGCGACGGCCGCGACCGTTCCCGCATCATCGAGCGACCTCTCCCCGAAACGCCCCGCAACCCGCGGTTGCACGGGGGCCGCGCAGAGGCCTCCCGACGCCCGTCCGCAGCATGCGCGGACGGCACGGACGATGCTGCGAGCGCTTCCGCAACTCCCCGACGAACGGCGGTCGCGCCCCCTCGCGCGGCCCGAGCAGGCTCCGGCCGCGAGCGGCCCGGGCCAAGGAGGTTCGACGATGCGCGATGCGCGCAAACCGGTCCCGGGTCCCGCGGGCCAGCCACCCCCCGTGCCACCACCGTCGCCTCCGCCCGGCATCGTCGCCGCCGAACGTGGTCGACGATTCCACCCGAGGCACCTCGGCGTCGTCGGGGGCTCGATCCTGCTCGCGGCCCTCGGCCTGCCGACCGGGCACGCGCCGGCGGCCGCGGCGAACGGACCGCCCACCGGCGTGCTGCTTCGCCAGGCCCGCTACGCCCTCGCGGAAGGCGACGCCGATCGCGCGCGCGGGGCCCTGCGTTCGGCCTGCGCCGCGGAACCCGGGACCGCGCGGGGACTCGAGGCTGCACTTCTGCTCGCATCGCTCGAATTCGGGCGTGGCGACCGGGCCGCGGCCGAGAACGCGCTCACGCTCCCCGCGGTCGCCGCGCGGACGCTGCCATCGGCCGGCGATGCACTGCTCGTCGCCCGCGGCTGGATCGCGCTCGGCAGCGACGACCCCGCGGCCGCACGCCTCGCCTTCGAGGCGGCCCGGAGTTCCCGGGAGCCTGCCGCGAGGGACCTCGCCGCCATCGGCGAGGCCTGGGCCTCGCTCGCGGGCGGGGAGCCCGCGTCGGCCGTGGTCACGCTCGGCGCGGTCGCCCGGTCGACGGCCGACCCGGTCCTCCGCACGGCCGCCCGGTGGAGCCTCGCTCGGGCCCACGCGGCCGCAGGCGATGCCCGGCGAGCGCGACACGCGCTTCGCGCCCTGCGTCGCTTCGCCCGCGCGACCTCGTTCGCCGACGACGTGGAGCTCGACCTCGCGCTCTCGGAGCTCTCGTCCGGCGACACGCGCTCGGCCCGAAGGACCCTGCTGCGACTCGCTCGTCTCCCCGGGCGGGCGAGCGGCCCGCCGCGCGCACCGGGCGACGGGCCGACCCTCGACGAACTTCGACTCGCCCCGCGCGCCTTCGTGGCCCGGCTCGCCGCCTTGTACGCGGGACGCCCGGCTCCCGCCGAGTCTCCCTTCGACTTCCTGCGACGGGCTCTCGACCGGGACGCCCGATCCGACGCCGACGCCGTCCTGCGGCTCGTGCAACGCGCGGAAGGAGGCCTGCCGTGAACGGATTCCCGATCCCGACGTCCACGCCCATCTCCCGGCGACGACGCCTCGCGGCCCTCGGTTGCGCCTTCGTCGTTCTCGCGACGACCCTTCTCCCAGCCGCGGCAGCCCGCGCGCAGTGCAGCTGCCCGACCGGCGGCATTCCCCTGCTCGACTCCGTGGAGACGCGGGGCAACGACCTGAACGAGCTCCGCGGGCACTGCGCGCCGCGCAACGCGACGATCGAAGTGCAGGCCTACCAGCGACACCTCCAGCGCCGCGAGCTTTGCCCTCCCCGCTGTCCCGCGAGGGAGATGTGGGGCTTTTGCATCGATCAGTGCGAGTGGACGACGATCGCGCAGACCACCGCCGACGGG
>JAGWVP010000607.1 GCA_018970825.1 bacterium
CCGGCTCGCCGCCCACAGGAGGAGCGCGCCCACCAGGACCTCGACCGCGATGAACGAGGTCGCGAAGTCCGCGCCCCGGTAGAGCCAGGCGAGCGTCCGGGTCACCGCGGCCCCGCCGATCAGCGCGGCGGGCACCCGCAGGAGCCCGGCCCGCCCGGGCGAGGCGCCGAGGATCGCCGTCAGCCCCGCGACGAGGAAGAACGAAGCGAAGTCGCCGACCTGCGTGCTGCGGGCGAGGCCGTCGAGGAGCGGCATGCCGAGGCCCTCGGCGGCACCGGCCGGGTCGAGCAGCCACCGGACGCCGAGGAGCGCGAAGAGGGCGCCCACGGCGCGGACCAGGTTGCGAAGGGTGTCGTCGCTCACTGCGTGTCTCCGTTTCCCGGCCGCAGCCGGACTGTCGTGTCGCCGGGGATCGCCGGCTCGCGCCCGCCGGCGAGATCCTCCCCGAGGAAGGTCGCGACCTTGAGTTCGACGGTGCGTCCGTCGGGATCCGTCGCGTAGACCGACGGGCCGTTTCCCGTCGCCCCGTAGCGCTCGGTCGCGGGGCCGTGGGCGACGCCGGCTTCGTCGAGGGCGGCGAGCACGTCCTCGACCGGCCCCGCGACCGCGAGGCAGAAGTGGTCGTAGAGGTCGCCGTGTCCCGCCGTCGTCGTCGCGGCCCAGGTGTTCGAGTCGATGACGTCGACCAGCGCCGAGCCGGCGCGCAGCTGGATCATGCCGAGCGGCTCGATCGTGCGCTCGACGGAGCACCCGAGCACGTCGCGGTAGAAGCGCAGGACGGCCTCGGCGGAGCGCGTGCGCAGCACGACGTGGTCGAGGCCGATGACACGAATCGACACGGCCGACACCATGACCGCGCGAACCGCGAGCCGCAAGCGCTCGCGGCCCGCCGGGACCCGCCGGGGTGCGACGCCGACGCGGCGCGAGGCGCCCCGGGCGGCGCGAGCGCCCCTCAGCGCGCCCGGCGGATGGCGTCGAGCGCCGACGGGTTGTCGAGCGCCGAGACGTCTCCCATCCCCGTCCCGCCGCCCGACGCCGCCGCGTCCGCTCGCGGCTCGCCGCCGAGGTGCACGGCGCGGACCAGGCGGCGCATGATCTTCGCGTTGCGGGTCTTCGGGAGCTCGTCGGCGAAGCGGATCGCCTCGGGTTTCATCGCCTTGCCGAGCCCGTCGACGACGCGCGCCACGAGCGACGCGCGCAGGGCGTCGTCGCCGGGCGTGCCGGACTGCAGGACGACGTAGCAGACGAGCGCGCCGCCCTTGACCTCGTGCGGCACCTCGATCGCCGCGGCCTCGACGACGGAAGGATCGGCGACGAGCAGCGACTCGACCTCGGCCGGGCCGAGTCGCTTGCCGGCGATCTTGATCGTGTCGTCGGAGCGTCCCTCGATCTTCCACCGGCCGTCGTCGTCGAGCCTCGCCCAGTCGCCGTGGACCCAGGTGCCGGGCCAGCGCGACCAGTAGGTCTCCTCGTAGCGCGCAGGATCGTTCCAGAAGCCGCGGGTCATGCCCGGCCACGGTCCCCGCACGACGAGCTCGCCGACCGCTCCGCGCACCGGGTGGCCGGCGTCGTCGAACACGTCGGCATCGACGCCGAGGATCGGCACCGAGAATCCGCAGGCCTCGAGCGGGTGGAGCATCGTGCAGCCGAGGATGCCGCCGCCGATCTCGGTGCCGCCGCTGTAGTTCACGATCGGGCATCGTCCGCCGCCGACGACGCGCGCGAACCAGGCGTAGGGATCCGGGTTCCAGGCCTCGCCGCTCGAGCCGAGCACGCGCAGCGAGGAGAGGTCGTGGCGCAGCACGTGGTCGTCGCCCTTGTCGCGAAGCGCGCGCACGACCGTCGGCGCGATGCCGAGGTGGGTGACGCGGTGGCGCTCGACCATCGCCCAGAGCCGGTCGGGGGCCGGGTGATCGGGCACGCCCTCGAAGAGCACCATGCTCGCGCCGAGCGAGAGGGTGCCGAGGATCTCCCAGGGCCCCATGACCCAGCCGAGGTCGGTCACCCAGAGCATGCGGTCGCCCGCCTCGACGTCGAAGCAGGTGGCCATGTCGGTCGCGATCTTGAGCGGGAAGCCGCCCTGGGTCGCGACGACGCCCTTCGGACGCCCGGTCGTTCCCGAGGTGTACATGAGGAGGGCGGGATCGTCGGCGGCGGTCTCGACGATCGGAGGTGCAGCCGCGTCCTC
>JAGWVP010000608.1 GCA_018970825.1 bacterium
GGGATCTCGCACCGCAGGACGCACGCCCCCGGAGGCCAGGACGCCCCGGCCGAGACGGGGAACGACACGACGGGCGCAGGCGCCTCGGCCGCGTCGCGTTGACCGGCTTCGGGCGCGGGGGTTAACAGGTCACGTGGCCTTGCCGAATCTCTGCGTCGTCGCCGCGGGAGGCCGGGGCACCCGGCTCCATCCCCGCAGCGCGCACGTCCCGAAGGTCCTGCTCGAGGTGGGCGGGAGGCCGCTGCTGTTCCGCCAGATCGAGCTCGCGCGCGACCAGCTCGGCATCCGGCGCCTGCTGCTGGTCGTCGGCCACCTCGCGGACGACGTGCGCGCGGCCTGCGGCGACGGCCGCGCGATGGGCGTCGAGATCGAGTACGTCGTGAACGACGACGTCGACGCCGGGCTGGGATCGCTGCTGACGGCGATCGAGCCCCGCGTGCACGAGCGCTTCGCGCTCCTGCTCGGCGACGAGGTCTACCTCGAGAGCGGCCACGCAGGCCTCGCGGAAGCACCCGGGGACGCCTTCGCGGTGTGCGCGATCCTCCCCTGCGAGGACGCGGAACCGATCCGGCGCAACTACGGCGTCGTCCTCGAAGGCGACCGCATCCGCAAGCTGGTCGAGAAACCCCCCGAGCCGCCGAGCCCCTGGCTCGGGTGCGGCACCTGGATCCTCTCCCCGGAGGTCTTCCGGTGGGCACGCGAGACGCCGCGGTCGCCGCGCACGGGACGGCTCGAGCTGATCGACGTCATCGACCGCGCGGCGGCGGCCGGCCAGGCGGTCCTCGCGCACCGTCTCTCGGGATCCTACGTGAACGTGAACACGATCGAGGACCTGAACCAGGCGAGTTTCCTGTGTCGCTCGATCCACTTCGACCGCCACCGAACGAGCGTGGTCATCCCGGCCTGGAACGAGGAGGCGGCGATCGGGCGCGTCGTGCGCGACTTCCTGCCGCACGTCGACGAGGTCGTCGTCATGGACAACCAGTCGGCCGACCGCACCGCCGAGATCGCGCGCGCCGCAGGCGCGGTCGTCCATTCGCGCCCCTACCGCGGATACGGGGACGCGCTCCGGCAGGGGATGGAAGCCGCGACCGGCGACATCCTCGTCCTGGTCGAGGCCGACGCGACGTTCCGGGCCCGCGACCTGGGGAAGCTGCTGGAGTACCTGAAGGACGCGGACATGGTCATCGGCACGCGCACGACGCGACAGCTCATCGAGCAGGGCGCGAACATGGACGGGATCCTGCGCTGGGGAAACGTCGTCGTCGGCAAGCTCATCGAGGTCCTCTGGTGGAACCTCGAGCCGCGCTTCACCGACGTGGGCTGCACCTACCGCGCGATCTGGCGCGACGCCTGGGAGAAGATCCGCGACCACGTGGGCCGGGTCGACGCGTCGTTCTCGCCCGAGATGATGATCGAGATCCTCCGCGTCGAGGGCCGCGTCATCGAGGTGCCGGTGAGCTACCACGAGCGACTCGGCGGCGCGTCGAAGCACTCGTCGAGCCGCTGGCACAGCATGCGCACCGGCATGAAGATGCTGCGACTGATCCTCGAGAAGCGGTTCAACCTCGGCTGAGGTGCGACCTCAGCGGGGCAGCTTGTCGAGCCAGAGCGCACCCGCGGCGGCGTAGCCGCCCGGGGTGAGGTGGACTCCCAGTCGGTCGACCGGCAGGTGCATCGACTGGAAGTCGGGTCCCGCGACGAGACCCGCCCGGCGCAGCGCCTCGGCGTAGCCGGCGAGCCCCGCGCGCTCGGGCTGCGGGCTCCAGAACGGGGTCGCGACGAGCACCGGCGCGGGCGCGAAGCCCTTCGCGATCGCCCGCACGTTCGCCACGTAGGCCTCGGGCGCCACTCCGTTCATGACGTCGTTCGCGCCCAGCACGAGAAGCACGAGGTCCGGCTTCTCGCCGAGGAGCCCGCGAACGGCTTCTCCGAGGCCCCCGTCGCGCGCGCAGGCCGCTGCGAGCGCGCGCGATCCGAGGTCGCCCGGGAGCGGAGTCGGCGGCGCCTGCGGGCCTCGTCCGGCGGGCACGCCGACTCCCGGGTCGCGGCCGCGGGCACCGGCCTTCTCGAGGAAGCGGCAGACGTCGGGATTCACCGACAGCCAGTCGGCGGTGGTCGCGCCGCCGACGCCGGCCGAGACCGCGCGCAGCGCGCGCCACTTCGAGTCCGCGGGAAGCTG
>JAGWVP010000609.1 GCA_018970825.1 bacterium
GCTCGCGAGCGGGGAGTCGAGCGAGAGCACGACGTTCGATCCGTTCGCCGACACCCCGGTGATCGTCTTCACCTCGGAGGCGAGACCGCTGTCCACCACCGCCCGGCTCCCGGCCTTGAATGCACCGCTCCCCGCCGTGGGGGCGACCACGAGCTGCGTGGCGCCGGCCGTCGCCGCCTGCGCCAGCGCAGCGGTCGCGTTCGCGAAGTTGCCGCGCAGCACGAGCGAGGTGGCTCCCGAGGACCTCGTCACCTCGATCGGCGCGACGCCGGAGGCGGGCGGCACCGCGAGCATGCCGTATCCCGCCATGCGCAGGTCGGAGAGCAGGATCTCGCTCGCACCGCGGATGGTCAGGTGGGCGTCCGCGGCACCGGACTGGATCGCGGCGGAGCGCCCCTGCGCGCGCACCGCACCGAACACCACGGACAGCACGAGAAGCGACAGGAACGAGGCCGCGAGCACCTCGGCGATCGTGTTGCCGTCCTCGCCGAGGTGCGGCCGGGCCTCGAGACCGTCGGACGTTGCGCGGCTCGAGCGGGAGGAGCGCGCGTTCAAGGGTTCGTCACCTGGCTCACGATGGTCGCCATCCGGAGCGTCCGGGCGCCGAAGCGGTCGGTCCAGTTCGCCACCGCCTCCACGCGCTTGGCAGTGCCGAGCGAGGAGACGGTCCGGGCGAGGCTGAAGCGGACGCCGCCCGCGTCGGTCGTGGTCGTGCCTGCGACGATCGAGCCGAAGGGCGTGCGATGGGCCTGCTCGAGGGCCTGCGCGACGAGCGAGGACGCGACGTCGGTGTTCCGGCCGAGCGTCTGGGCCTTGCTGGACACGGCCTGGACGCCTGCCATGCCGAGGAACGCGATCGCCATGATGACGATCGCGAACAGGGTCTCGACGATGCTCATGCCGCGCTCGTCGAGGGAGCAGCGGGCACCGGTCACTTCCAGCCCCCGCCCGACCTCGTCCAGACCCGGACGCGCCCCGCCCCGGTCACCGAGATCGCCTTCGCGACCAGCCCGTCGTCGGAGGCGAGGAAAAAGGCCCCCGAGGAGGAGGGAAGCCCGCGGGCGTCGAAGACGACGCGCCCGGGCGTCGGCCCGCTGACGGCTCCGCCGTAGGGATCCGCGGTCGCGCCGTTCAGCGCGAAGCGGACCCCGGCGAGGCGGGTGCCGAGAAGGGCGCTGCGCACGACCGGGTCGGTCGTCGCCTGCACCAGGCCGGGGACGGCCGTGCGCCGGACCCGGTAGTTCACGCCGGAGCGGGTCGAGTCGACGTCGAGGTAATGCGGCACTCCGGTCCTCATCGACATCTCCCGGGCCCACGACAGGTCGGAGAGAAGCTGGGTCGAGGCCGAGGACACCCGCATCTGCATCGCGAGGGCGCTGTACTGCGGCACGGCGATCGCCCCCAGGACCGAGAAGAGCCCACAGACCACCATGAGCTCGAGCAGCGTCCACCCGGCCTCCCGATTCCCTCCGCGGCGGTGCGGTCGATCGCTCATCGTCTGGGTCATCGGCGGATCCCCTTTCGTCCATTAGGAGACGTTCCTAGGGACCGGTCAGCAAGCGCCGTACCCGCGATCGATGTACTCCGGGCATGAGGTCGTCGGGGAGCGTCGAAATCCTGACGATCCGGGGTCGCCCGTCGCGTTCTCGCCGCTGCACGACGGACTCTTCGACCGTCGGGGCGGAAGTCCCGCAGGAAGCCCCGGGCCGAGCCGCAGGGGCCCGATGCTCCTCGACGCACCGGGTCGAGGGGGTGCCGGGGATCGAATCCCGACGCGAGGGAGGACCGACACGCCGTCGCGGTTGTCCGGTCCGCGCGCGGCGGAGCCCCGGGACGGGGCTCAGACCTCCGACCAGCTCGTGACGACGAGCGGCTTCGGGAGGTTGCCCCCGTTGCTCGATCCGTTGCCGGCGCGGTCGGCGAACTGCGTGAGGCAGGTCTGGCAGTACTGGATCGTGATGCCGCCGTTGCCGCTGAAGGTCGGAAGCGGGCTCCACATCGCCCCGTGGATGCCGACGTTGCCGCCGACCTTGATGCCGCCGCTCGACGGGTTCTCGAACAGGATCCAGCCGTAGAAGTTGAAACTGCCGAGGAAGTCGATGTCGTTCTTGACGATCAGGATGCCGTAGCCGGTCGATCCGCCCGCGATCTTCGGGCTCGCGTTCGAGAGCACGGTCACC
>JAGWVP010000610.1 GCA_018970825.1 bacterium
TCGACGCGAGGCTGCTCGAGCGCCTTCGCGACGCGTCGGCGGACGCGCGGATCGCCGTGCTCTGGGCCCACCCGCCCTTCGACGACGCGTTCAGGATCGCGGGAGAGCTCCGGGCCGAGGCGATCCACCCGCCCGACCGCGGCACCGAGGCGGCGCTCGTACGCGAGGCGCGCGACCGCGGGCTCGCGACCAACGTCTGGACGGTGAACTCGCTCGACCGCATGCTCGAGCTGGTCGGCTTCGGCGTGGCCGGCGTGATCAGCGACCACCCGGGTCGGCTGCTCGAAGCCCGCTCCTGCCTGGTCGGCGCCTGATCCGCCGAGGCCCGTCCCGGAGCCGTCCGCCGGCCGGGTTGACGCCCGCCCCGCCAATGCCGATGGTCGGGGGTTCCCAGCACGCCCGGAGGGGGGTGACGTTTCTACATGCCCGGAGTCAGGGTCAAGGATAACGAGCCGATCGAAAGCGCCATTCGCCGCTTCAAGAAGCAGTGCGAGAAGGCGGGCATTCTCTCGGAGCTGCGCAAGCGCGAGCACTACGAGAAGCCGAGCGTGAAGCGAAAGAAGAAGGCGCTCGCCGCGCGCAAGCGCGCGTTGCGGCGCGCCGTTCGCAGCCAGGGCTGAGGGTCGCCGGCGGCCGCGACTCTCCCCCGGGAGTCCTCGCGGCCGCCCGGCGACCCGCCCGAGACGACCGCCGGCCCCGGGCGGGGCCGCGACGGAGGCCGATGGCAGAGATCCCGCAGTCCGTGCTCGACGACATCCGGCGACGCGTGGACATCGCGACGCTGATCTCCGAGCACGTGGCGCTCAAGCGCAGCGGGCGCGGCTTCGTCGGCCTGTGCCCGTTTCACGCCGAGAAGACGCCGTCGTTCCACGTCGATCCCGAGCGCGGGATGTTCCACTGCTTCGGCTGCAACGCGGGGGGCACCGCGTTCACCTTCCTCATGCGGACGACCGGCGTCACCTTCCGCGAGGCGGTGAAGACGCTCGCCGCGCGCGCAGGCGTCGTCGTCCCCGAGACCCGCGAGCGCGAGGGGCTCGACCGACTCGCGCGCGCGAACGAACTCGCCTCCGAGCTTTTCGCGGTCGTCCTGCAGGAGAGCCGGCTCGGCGAGCCCGCGCGCAACTACCTCGAGGGTCGCGGCATCTCCCTCGACACCGCCGCGCGCTTCCGGCTCGGCTTCGCGCCCTCGGAAGCCTGGATTCCGAAACTCGTCGCGCGCGGCGTGACCGAGGCCGATCTGAAGGCGGTCGGGCTCGCGAGCGACAGCCGCAGCGGCCGCGGCGTGTACGGGCTCTTCCGCGACCGGCTGATCTTCCCGATCCAGGACCTGGGCGGCCGCGTCGTCGCCTTCGGCGGGCGGGAGATCCGCGCCGACGGCCGCGGGCCCAAGTACCTGAACAGCCCGGAGTCGCCGCTCTACCGCAAGGGACACCACCTCTACGGGATGGGCCAGGCGCGCGAGGCGGTTCGCGAAAAGGGTCGGCTCCTCCTCGTCGAGGGCTACCTCGACGTGATCGCGCTCGCGCAGGCGGGCATCGGGAACGCGGCCGGCGTGCTCGGCACCGCGCTCACCGTCGACCAGCTGAAGCTCGCTCGCCGCTTCTCCGACGAGGTGATCGTCTGCTTCGACGGCGACGAGGCCGGCCGCCGCGCGGCGCTGCGCGCGTTCCCGCTCTACGTCGACGAGGTCGACCTCTGGCCGCGCGCGGTCTTCCTCCCGCCGGGCGACGATCCCGACAGCCTCGTGCGGCGCGAGGGCGCGGCGGGCTTCGAGGCGCTGCTCGACCGGCAGGTGACGCTGCTCGACTTCTGGCTCGACGACCTGGTCGCCGACGGCGGTGCCGACCGCTCCGTGCGCGCGGCCGCGAAGCTCGCCGAACTGCTCGCGCGCACCCGCGACCCCCTGGTGCGCGACAAGCTCGTCCGCGGCGCAGCCGGACGGCTCGGGCTCTCGGAGCAGGCGCTGCTCGATGCGGCACGGCGCGCCCGCCCCGCGCCCGGCCGCGCTCCGCTCGCGCCTGGCGCCGACGCGGGGCCCGTCCCGCCGCCGTCGTCGCGCCCGGATCCGAGGCACTTTTCGGCCGACAGCGAACTCGTCGAGCTCCTGCTGCTCGACGACCGCCTCGCCGAGCGCGTCGTCGCCGAGGGCGTGCTCGCGGAGATCGCGGATCCCGAGAC
>JAGWVP010000611.1 GCA_018970825.1 bacterium
GGCCCCGGGGCGTCGGCCGCCCGGGGCCCGGTCGTCGTCGGCTCTCAGCGGAGCCGGACGGGTGCGAGATCACCCATGCGGGCGAGCGCCCGACGGGCGGCGTGGAAGCCGCACATCCCGTGCACGCCTCCGCCCGGCGGCGTCGAGGCCGAGCAGATCCAGATCCGCGGGTTCGGCGTCGAGTAAGGGTCGAGGCGGGCGACCGGCCGCGTGAAGAGCTGGGCCAGGTCGGCGGCTCCGCCGGTGACGGCACCTCCGACGTAGTTCGGATCGTGGTTCTCGAACCACGCGGGCCCGGCCGCGTGTCGCGCCAGGATCCGGTCGCGGAAGCCCGGCGCGAAGCGCTCGATCTGCGCCTCGATGCGCTCGGTCGCGTCCTCGGTCGAGCCCGCCGGGACGTGGCAATACGCATAGCCGGTGTGCTTGCCGACCGGCGCGCGCGACGGGTCGAACTGGCTCTGCTGCACGACGATCAGGAACGGCCGCTCCGAGCGCTCCCCGCGCCACGCCGCGCGCTCGCTCGCGGCGATCTCCTCGAGAGAGCCGCCGACGTGGACCGTCGAGGCCTCGAGGCATCCGGGGTCGCGCCACGGGATCGGCCCGTCGAGGGCGAGGTCGAGCTTGAAGACGCCCGGCCCGAACCGGAAGCGCCGCAGCCGCGCGCGGTAGCCCGCGGGCAGCGCGTCCCCGGCGATCGCCGCGAGCTGCAGCGGGTCGGTGTCGAACAGGTAGACGCGCGCCGGCGGGAGATCGTCCACCGAGCCGACCCGCCACCCGGTGCGCACGACCCCGCCGAGGCTCGCGAGCAGGCTCGCGAGGGCGTGCGTGATCGCCTGCGAGCCGCCCTTCGCGACCGGCCAGTCCTCGACGTGGGCGGTCAGCGCGAACACGAGGCCCAGCGCCGAGGTGGCGGGGTGGGACAGCGGAAGCACCGAGTGTGCCGAGCAGCCGGCCCACAGCGCGCGCGCACGCTCGCCGCGGAAGGCCGCGCGCGCGAGCCACGTCGATGGCCAGAGTGCGAGCGCGCCGAAGCGCGCGAAGGCGAACGGCCGTCGCGGCCAGCCGAGCGGGCCGAGGACGTCCTCCAGCAGGGCGTGCGGATCGTCGAGCAGCGGCTCGACGATCCGCCGCCAGGCGCGCCCGTCCGCACCGAGCTCCTCGCAGGTGGCGTCGACCGAGCGTCGCAGCAGAACCGCGGGTCCGTCGTCGAGCGGGTGGGCGATCGAGGCCGCCGGGCGGATCCATTCGAGCCCGTGCTCGGCGAGCGGAAGGCGGCGGAAGAAGGGCGACAGGATCCCCATCGGGTGAGCGGCCGAGCACACGTCGTGCCGGAAGCCCGGCAGCGTGAGCTCCGCGGTGCGGGTTCCCCCGCCGATCGTGTCCGCGCCCTCGAGCACGAGCACCTTCGCGCCCTCGCGGGCGAGTTCGACGGCGGCCGCGAGCCCGTTCGGTCCCGACCCGACGACGACGGCGTCGTGGGGTCCGTCGTCGCGACTCGCGGACACGTCCGAACATGGTCCATCTCGCCCGCGTCCTCAAGTTCCCGCCGCGGCGCCTGCGCGCCGACGGCGCTTGCCGCTCCGGGACCCCTCCGATAGATCGCAGGTCGGGCCGACTCCGTGCACATCCTCGGCATCACCGCCTACGGGCACGACTCGGCCGCGGCCCTTCTCGAGGACGGCCGGGTTCTCTCCTTCGTCGAGGAGGAGCGCTTCAACCGGCAGAAGCACACCGGCGAGTTCCCCGAGAACGCGCTGCGCCACGTGCTCGAACGCCACGGGCTCGCGCTCGCCGACGTCGACGAGGTCGCGTTCTTCGTCGTGCCGTGGGCGCTCGCGGCGAGCCGTGCGCTGCGCACGATCCCCTACCTGCCGCGCTCCGCGGGCCAGTTCCTGAGCTACCGGCCGGGCTCCGCCGTGCGCTTCCTGCGCACCGAGTCCCACCTGCGCTCGCACCCGCTCGCGGGCGGACGGCGGCCCCGCTTCCGCATGCGCCACGTCCGCCACCACGTCGCGCACGCCGCGAGCGTCTTCTTCGCATCCCCCTTCGAGGAGGCGTCGATCCTCTCGATCGACGGAGCCGGCGAGGACGAGACCACCTGGCTCGGTCGCGCTCGCGGACGCGAGATCGAGCGCCTCGGATCCGTGCGCCTGCCGCACTCCCTCGGC
>JAGWVP010000612.1 GCA_018970825.1 bacterium
GGTCGACTACTGCGTGATGTGCCACGACCCGAACCAGAGCGACGCGTCGCGCCGCTCGAAGGACCCGGAGCAGGTCGCGAAAGGGGCCTTCGACGCGACCATCGACCTGAAGGTGATGATCCACAAGATCCACCGCGGCGAGAACCTCGCGCAGAAGCCCTACGAGATCTACGGCTTCGGCCCGACGCCGCCGGGCTACTCGGTGACCGACTTCGCCGAGGTGCTCTACCCGGGCAACCTCGCGAGCTGCCTCGCCTGCCACGCGAAGGACACCTACCTGATCCCGCCCTACCCGGGGACCGCGGTCGGCACGCTGATCACGCACCTCGACCCGTCGAACGGTTCGGTCGTGCCCGACGGGCGCCTCGGGCCGATCACCGCGGTCTGCAGTTCGTGTCACGACTCCGATGCCGCGCTCGCGCACATCGCCTCGCAGACCTCGCCGAATGCCGGCGAATCCTGCTCGGTCTGCCACGGCGAGGGGCGAGAGTTCGCGGTGTCCGAGGTGCACGCAAAGGCGGCCGCGGAGTGAGTCCGGACCGAGCCGGCCGCGACGGGGGCACCGCGTGAACCCCGCGCCGACCGGACCGCTCTTTCAGCCCCCGGGCGCCGCGGGCTTCTCCTGGCTCGCCCTGATCCCCGTGCTCCTCGCGATCCCCGCGATCGTCATCCTCGCGTGGGGGCTCGTGCGCGGAAGGCTGCCGGCCGCGCTCGCGGCCGCGGGCATCGTCCTCCCGATCGCCGCCTACGGCTTCGCCTCGGGCTACGTCATGGAGGGCTCGAAGGAGGTCTCCTTCTGCGGGTCCTGCCACGTCATGGGCCCGATCGTGGACAGCCTGTCGGCCGACGACAAGATGCTCGCGTCCACGCACTACAGGCGCGGGCTCGTCCCCCACGAGCACGCCTGCTACACGTGCCACTCCGGCTACGGCATCTGGGGCACGATGGACGCGAAGATGGCGGGCCTCATGCACATGGTCCGGACGATCACCGGGAAGTACGACCTGCCGCTCGAGTTGAACGGCAAGTTCGACATCGCGTCCTGCCTGAACTGCCACGCGGCCGTCCCGTCGTTCCGCGCCGTCGAGGCCCACCAGGACCCGGAGCTCCAGAAGCAGCTCGTGTCGGGAGAGATGTCGTGCACGGGCCTCTGCCACCCGGAGGCCCACCCGGCGTCGGCGCTCACGGGGCAGACGGCGTCGCTCGACGCGAGGGTCGCCCGCCGATGAACCGTCTCCGGGTGAGACTCGCCTGCGCGCTCGGGCTGCTCGCCCTCGCCATGATCTTCCCGCTCGTCACCCGGCTCTCCGGGCAGACGGCGATCTGGTTCGTCTTCATCGGGATGCCCGCGCTCGCTCTCGCCACGCTCCTCTACGGGATCGTCGCCTGGCGCGCGGGAGGTTTCCATCTCCGGCGCGAGCATCCCGTCGCGCCCGGACACCAAGGAAGGGGAAGGTAGAAGATGTCGATCCCACGCATGGCCGCGATCGCGGGCCTCCTCGTCGTCTCCGCCTCGTCGGCCCGCGCCGACGGCGCTGCCACGTTCCAGGCGCAGTGCGCGAAGTGCCACGGCGAGCACGGCAAGTCCGACACCGCGATCAGCGCGATGATGAAGGTCCCCCCGCTCGCCGGCGACGCCAAGGTCGCGGGCATGACCGACGCCCAGGTCGCGGCGGTGGTGAAGGGCAACGACAAGCACCCTCCGACCGTGAAGTCGCTCGGCGACGCGGAGATCGCCGAGGCCTCGACCTACGCGAAGGGGCTCGCCGCGGCGAAGTGACGGCCGGGCGCGATCGGCGGCGGCCGCCTTCGGGCGGACCCGCCGGTCGCGTCAGGGCGCGATCCAGAGCCGGCCCGGCGCGCCGCCGGCCGGCGGAACCGCGTGGCAGCTCGCGCAGCCTCCGTTCGAGATCGGGATCGGCATCGCCTGCTCGCTCGCGCCGCGCCGGAGCCGGGCGCGGATCGGGAACGAGAGCGGCTCCTGCGTGTAGAAGTTCCCGACGGAGTTCGTGACGAGGCTCACCGTCTTGCCGGTCGAGTCGGAGAGGATCACGTCCGCTCCCTCGACCCCCTGGTCCGGGGTGGCCGTCGGCGAGCCGAAGACGGTGCCCGCGGCCGTGAAGGGAACGTCGCCCGCCGACCCGCCCTGGACGTGGCAGGAGAG
>JAGWVP010000613.1 GCA_018970825.1 bacterium
GTCGTCGTCGCGCACGCCGTCGGCGCCGCCGAGCGCCTTCAGGTCGGCTCCGGCGCAGAAGGCCCGCCCGGCGCCCGTCAGCACCACCGCGCGAAGCGAGTCGTCCGCGGCGATCTCGTCGAGCACCGCCCAGGTGCGCCGAGCGGTCGCGGCGGTGAAGGCGTTCAGCCGTTGCGGGCGGTTCAGGACGACGATCGCAACCCGCCCGTCGCGTTCGAGGAGAACGTCGTCGTTCACGCGCCGTGGTAGAGCGGGATCCGGGACGGGAGTAAAGCGATCGTCGCGGTCAGTACCGGCCGCCGTAGCCGCACACCGAGAGGCGCGCGGTGTCGCGCAGTTGGAAGAGACCGTCGACCAGCCCGTGGAAGCGGCTGCCCTCGTTCGCGTAGAGCCACGCGACCACGGCCCCCGTCAGGATGCCCCAGAAGAACCTTTTCATCGGGATTGCCTCGCCATCGGAGGTTCTCGACCCGAACTTGAACCTGCGGCCCGAGTCCCGGAAGGGGAAATGTTTCGTTTTTGGGAGCATCGAGCCGACCGACCGGACGGACGCCCGGCGGCCGCTTCCGTCCGCGCTCGAAGCGGTGTTAACGACCGTTCGTCACGGAACGGGCCGACGCGGCGGGATCGCGGAGGTCGCCTGAGGAGGACGACGATGGCAGTGGAGGACCCGTGCGATCCGCGGACGATGACGGGTGCGATCTGGCGCGACCTGCTCGACCGCCTGCGCGATCTCGAGTCGGTCGTGACCGGCGACGGCGTGCCCGCCTCGCCCCGAGACCGCGCCGAGGGCTTCCGCTACCTCCTGCGCTTCCTCGGCAGCGGGATCCACGTGACCCTTCCCGGAGGCGATCCCGACTACCCGGCCTTCGCGCGCATGGTCGAGAACGGCATGAGCTGGGGGCTCGACAACCCCGACTGCAACTACTCCTGGGCGCGCGTGCGCGGCGACGCCGTCTACCGGGTCGGAGGGCACCGCGGGACCGCCCGCCACCTCGAGTTCCAGGTGAACACGGGCCATTTCGGCGACGGGAACGTCGGCCGCTGGCGCACGGTGTCCTCGCTGAACGCCCGCGAGCTGCGCTGCGACCCCGACGGTCGCTTCGACCTCGTGATCGGCGGCGAGCCCCGCGACGGCAACTGGATGGCGCTCGACCCCGAGGCCTCGTTCCTCCTGCTCCGCCAGTACTTCGACGACTGGGAGCGCGAGTCCCCGGCCAGGACCTGGATCGAGCGCGTCGGCGCCGTCTACCCGCAGCCCGTCCTGCGCACCGACGAGATCGCGACCCGCTTCGACGAGCTCTGCACCTGGCTCTCGGCCGGTGCGCGCAGCTGGGAGGCGATGAACGCGATGATCCTCTCGATGCCGCCGAACCAGGTCACGATGATGGAGCCGCTCACCGGCAACGCGGGGCTCCGCGGGCAGTCCTACGGCATGGGGCATTTCGCCTGCGAGCCGGGCGAGGCCCTCGTCGTCGAGTTCGAGGTGCCGCGCTGCCTCCTGTGGAGCGTCCAGCTCTCGGGCTGGACGTGGGAGAGCATGGAGTTCGCCGGACGGCAGACCTCGCTGAACGGCAGCCAGGCGGTCGTCGACCCCGACGGCCGCTTCCGCGGCGTGATCGCGCACGAGGACCCGGGCGTGCACAACTGGATCGACCCCGAGGGCCACCGCGAGGGCACGATCGGCATCCGCTACCTCTTCCCGGAGACGGTGAACCAGCCGACGATCACCCGCGTCGCCGCGGGCGACCTGGAGCGGCTGCTCCCGGCCGCCACGAGGCGGGTCGCACGCGAAGAGCGGCGTGCGACGATCGAGCGGCGGCGCCGGGCGGTCCAGCTGCGCTACGGCTACTGATCGGCACGAGCGCGCGCGGCGATGTCCGAAGGCTACATCCACGGTTTCTCCCCGACGGAGCGCGACCGCCTGGTCGCGCAGGCTCGCGTGCTCGAACCCGGGGTCTTCGACGGCTGGGATCTCTCGGGCGTCCGGACGCTGCTCGAGATCGGGTGCGGCGTCGGCGCCGAGCTGGAGATCGTGGGCGAACGCTGGCCCGGCGTTCGGCTCTTCGGCGTCGACCACGCGGCCTCCTCCCTCGCGGCGGCCCGCGAGCGCCTGCCCGACTCCGTCGGACTCGTCCGCGGCGACGCGCGCGCCCTCCCC
>JAGWVP010000614.1 GCA_018970825.1 bacterium
GCCTTCTTCTTCGAGTGGGCGCGCGCGCGCACGCCGGCGCTGCTCTACTTCGAGGACGTCGACCTGGTCGCCGGGCACCGGGGATACGGCACGACCGGCGGCTTTCTCGGCGAGGTGCTCGCCCAGCTCGACGGGTTCTCGCCGAACGTCGACGTCGTCGTGGTCGCGACCACCAACGACGCGGACGCGCTCGACGCGGCCCTGCAGCGCCCGGGCCGCTTCGACCGCCGACTCGACGTCGGGCTCCCCGAGCTGCCCGAGCGCCGGCGCATGCTCGGACGGTTCCTCGAGGACCACGGCGTGCTCGACCGCGACGGTGCGATCGAGGCGATGGCGCAGGCGACCTCCGGGCTGTCGGGCGCCCACCTGCGGGAACTCGTCGACACCGCGATCCTCGAGAGCATCGTCGGGTGCGCCGAGCCCGGCGAGCCGATCTCGGTGCTCGACCTCGAACGTGCTCTCGCCGTACTGAAGCGCACCCGCCAGGACATCGGCTTCACCCGAAACTCGCCCGCCGCCCCGCCGGCCGCACCGCCGGAGGTCCACCGCCGGCCGCGCAGGGGGGAGATCCCGTTCTGAGACCGAGCCGGGCGGCCGGGGACGTCCCGGCCGCTCAGCGCCGCTCGGTGATCTCGATCATGCGCTCGAGCGAGCGCCGGGCGTCGCGGACGACCGCCGCGCGTTCGGACTCGCCGAGACGCTCGCGCGACCCGGTCGTCTCGCTGACCGAGTCGCCGGCGAACACGCGGTTCAGATCGGGCGGCGTGCCCTTCGCGAGCAGGTCGAGCATCGCGACGAGATGCGGCGGGTCGTTGCGCGACATGGTGGCGCAGCCGCAGCCCATGCTGCGGAAGGCCGGGTCGGGGATGTCGGCGACGTTCACGACCTCGACGCCGCGCAGCGCCGCCTGCTCGCGCGCGTTGCGGACGAAGTGGCCCTCGGTCGCGATCGCGAGCTTCGCGCCGCGCGGCGCCTGCTCGACCGCGTCCCAGAGGTAGGACGTCGAGCCCGCGCCGTCGGCGACGTCGACGACCACCTTCGGGCACTCGGGGTGAACCAGCACGCGGAAGCCGCGCGCGCGCCACCACTCGACGTGGGCCGGCGTGAACACCGTGTGCACGCCGCAGTAGCTGCCCCAGAGCACCATCTTCGAGCGGTCGAGACGCGCCCGGTCGGACGCGGAGAGACCGGCCACCGTCATCGCGGCCCCCGCGGTCCCGCCCTCCCAGAAGAAGAGATCGTCCGGGGAGACGCCGGTCCAGCCCGCGACGACCTCGCCCAGGTGGCGGTCGGGCACGAAGAGCACCTTGCGCCCCTGCTCGAGCGCCCAGCCGACCACGCGCTTCGCGTTCGAGCTCGTGCAGACCGCACCGCCGGTGCGGCCGGCGAGCGCCTTCACGCGACCCGAGGTGTTCATGTACGCGACCACGAGGATGTCGTCGCCGTAGGTCGCGACGAGATCCTCGAAGGCCGGCTCGATCATGAAGTCCTTCGCCATCATCTCCATCGTGCAGCCGGACTTCGGGTTCGTGATCCAGACCTGCTGGTCGTCGGAGGCGAGGATGGCGATCGCCTCGGCCATGAAATGCACGGCCGACTCGACGAAGATCTTCTTCTCGGGATGCCGCACGGCCTGCAGCGCGAGCTGGTAGGAGTCGGCGATGTGACCGCCGTAGCGCTCGACGAGCTTCACGATCTCGCCGCCCATGTAGTAGTGCGCGAGCAGCACGACGCCCGGCCCGAGCGCGTCGAGTGCCGGGTGGATGCGGCGGTCCATCCAGGGCAGCACCGTCTCCGGCTTGCGGTCGGGCAGCGCCAGGTACTCCTCGGCGTAGGGCCGGAACTCCTCCTGGTACCAGTCCAGCGGGAGGTCCTGCTGGCAGATCGGCATGTCGGGGACGAGCTGGATCCGCGGGGCGCTTCGGGTCGTCACGAGCCCGAAGCGTAGCCTCGCCCCGAGTCCCGCACCACCCGCCGGCGCTCGCCTTGACAGGAGACCGTCGCGACGAGCATCGGTCCGGTGCGATGGACGGCGGCCGGGAGGATCGACGCGGGGATCGGGCGGACGCCCGCGAGGGCTCGAGCGACGCCGCCGCGGCAACCCCGGAGCGCTCGGCGAGCAGGGCGTCCGGGACCGAGTCCGCGATCCCGGCGCCGCGGA